>JAIXKT010000031.1 GCA_026932145.1 Bacteroidia bacterium | reverse complement strand
AAATATCATTGACGTGAAGCGTAATGCCTTTATATTTTTGAAGATAATCAATCGTCTTTAGCTTGCTTACCGGATAAACAAGCCTGGCAATTACAAGATGTCTGAAAAGCTCCTCTTCAATTGCATTGAAGCCAATTTCATCAAACAGCTTTCCAAGAATAATCTCCGGTCCTAAGAGTTGAACCTGTTGAATGTTTTCATAAATAGATTGAAAATAGCGTTGGTCATCTCCTAAAATAAAATCTAATTGTTGCTGCCCACCATACGAGTTTATAAACTCTTGCGCTTTTTTGCAATATTTATCAATCAAGTTATCGTCTGAAGAACTGCCGATAGTCTTAATAAGTTTGTACTTGCCACCGCTTTTATCTATGACTTGTACACTTACACCCCCCGATTTGTTCTTTTTCTTTCGCCAAAACATCCCACAAAGCTATACCGAGCTCGCCGGGACACCCAAAACAAAAACAAACAATATTCATAATCAATGAGTTATAGAGAAAAAGCGTTGATCTTGGGTAAAAGTGATGAAGTCAGGAGCGTTTATGAAATCATACAACTTTCAAGCCGGTTAATCGAAATTGCTATCGCCGGAACAATATTATTTACCGCTGTAGAAAACATTTTGGTACGCAAGTTTATCCCGAGAACTTTCAGTGCAAGTCTTTTTGGTCTGATTCATGGCTTAGGGTTTTCCGGAATCTTACGGGAAATCTTTGGCCTACACGGTGAAAAGATAGCAATACCGCTATTGTCTTTTAACGTTGGCTTAGAACTCGGCCAGATAGTTATATTAATAGTTATTTGGTTCGCAATAATCTTACTGCACAAATCCTTTTCTACCAAAATCAGCAGAGTAGGTTTATTCAAAATTATTTCGTGGGTGGTTTTGTTACAGGCGGGCTATTGGCTTATTGAGCGAAGTTTTGCTTTGTAGGCTATTGCGTTAAAAGTTCAATTTCTACACGCCTATTAAGGCTTCTGCCTTCTTCGGTATCATTATCAGCAATTGGTCTTTTGTTCCCAAAGCCAATGATAGATAAGCGATCTTCTGTAACTCCCTTTTGAACTAAGTAATTTTTAACGGCCAAAGCCCTGCCTTCGGATAGCTGTTCATTATGCACATCTGTTCCCCCTCGGTCTGTGTGCCCAATAATCCGAGCTTTTATAGTTGGGTATTTCACTAAATAGTTTGCTAAAGAATCTAATGAAGGATAGGAAGAGGGTAAGATTACCGTGCTATTAGCTCCAAATTGTAAATTATTGATTCGGATTGGTTTATTGACGGGAATAACGGGTTTATTGGTAGGAATATTGCTTAATATTTCACTAAGATTTTTCTCCTTTTCTTTAACTTGTTTAGTTACGGATAATGCGCCGGGGTCGCATTCAGTAGTGCCGATATGGCCTATCCAATTTCCGGAAAGTGTCCACTTATCGTTACTTTTGGTTAATGTGAGTTCATAATCTTTGAGGCACCAAGAATAATTACCTTTTCGTTGTTCTTCTTTTAGGTCTCGTTCTTTAACAATCAGCTTATTATCTTTCCATACTGCTTGGAACCACATCACGCCGTATTGGCTTCTATCTTCAAAGAGTGCTACTTCGGCTGTTCCTTGATATTCTTTTCCGTTCTTAACGATATTTAAGGCCATAAAATACTTTCCGAAAGGGGCATTTCCGCGCATTTCTTGCGTAGCATAACCCACCCAACTTCCTGTAATATCTATTGGCTGGGCAATAGCACCCGAAAAAAAGAACCCTAAAAGCCCTAATATAACCCCGATATATCTCATCTTAAAGCAAAGATATGCAAAATAATATTATCCTTAATAGACTTTATATAAGTTAACTGATGTTACGCAACATTAAGAGGTTGTTTAAAAATGGTGTAAAAATTGTTAAATTATTTAATATCACATGGTTAAATACATATTTATTTGTATATTGCTGATTATTAATCAGATAATTAAGCAAGTATGAAAGCCTACCCAACCAACCTAACTGATATTCAGTACGAAGCTATTGAAAAAATAGTAAATGATAACAGGAAAAGAAAGCATCCTTTAAGATGTATTGTAGACGCATTATTGTACATCACCAAAACTGGTGTTCAATGGAGATTGCTGCCTAAAGATTTCCCTAAGTGGCAACTCGTTTATTATTATTTCAGAAAATGGACAGCAGAAGGGCTTATTGAAGAAATACATGATTTTTTGCGTGATAAGTTAAGAAAGGAAAAAGGAAAACATGTTTCACCAAGTCTTGGATTAATTGATAGTCAAACTGTTAAAACTTGTTCTTTCTCGTTATCAAACGGTTATGACGGAAACAAGAAAATTAAAGGAAGAAAAAGACATATTATTACTGACACATTCGGATTTATTATAGCTATTGTGATTCATAACGCTGATATTCAGGACAGAGAAGGAGCTAAATATGTTCTTGAAGAATTAAGATATAAGTACCCTAGATTGACAAAAATATTGGCAGATCAAGGTTATACCGGTAACTTAGCTGAATGGATTTTAAAAAGTTTGAATTACACTTTGGAAATTGTAAAAAAAGTGGCAGGAATTAGTGGATTTAATGTCTTACCCAAGAGATGGATAGTTGAACGAACTTTTGGATGGCTTGGTTTTCAACGAAGATTGGTTAATGACTATGAATTCCACCCCGAATGCAGTACAAGCTTTGTGCACTTAGCTATGATTAGAATTATGCTTAACAGAATAAAAAAATAAATTTTAAACAACCTCTAAGTAGTATTTTTAAGACTTGGTGTTAATAAATGCTGTAATTCTTCCTTTGCTT
>JAIXKT010000030.1:27379-33992 GCA_026932145.1 Bacteroidia bacterium | reverse complement strand
CAAGGCAAAAACTCAGAAGACTTTATCCGTTAATTTACGATTAACATAACACTACATCAAAGTAGTTTTTTTACTTCGTCAGCTAAGGCTTGAATGAGTTTTGGGTGGTCATTTAAGCCCTTTGTAAATTCAAATTGCTGGCAGCCCCAGTGTATAGCTTGTTCTTTAAACTCAATACCGATTTCGTGCAGAGTTTCGATATGGTCAGTTACAAAGGCAATTGGAACAACCAAAATGTAGCGACTGCCCCATTTCTTTATTAGATTATGTAATAAGTCCAATGTATTGGGTTTTAGCCATTTAGCAGGCCCTACTTTGCTTTGCCAACCTAACCAATAAGCATAGGAATCATGCCTTAGTTGTATTATAGCTTGGGCGGTTTCCTGAATTTGCTTAGAATAAGGGTCTCCGGCAGCTTTTTCTGAAATAGGGGTGCCGTGTGCAGAAAAAACAATTGTTACGTACTGCCGAATAGATTCAGGAAAACGAAGTAAGCCTTCGCTTATCCGGTCATTAATAGCTGCAAGATAGTCCGGATTTAGATGATAATTAGTAACCCACGTAGTTGGAATCTCCCGAATTGAGCTGCCAAGAGCACATTTTTGCCACTCATGCAAAGACGAACCTGTGGTGGTAAAAGAAAACTGAGGATATAGCGGCAGTAAAATAATGCGGCTAACTTGCTCCTGAACAAGCTCTTTTTGAACCTCTTCGGTAAATGGATGCCAATAACGCATAGCTACTTTCACCACAAATTGAGGTGAACCGACGGCTTCTGGGTTTAAAAAGGATTCTAATGCAACTCGTTGATTTTCAGTAAGAGCATTAATAGGAGAGCAGCATAATCTGCTATCAGACTTTCGTCCCGAACAGTTTTTGTGTCCTAAGCAAGCATCTTGGCAGTAGGAAATTTCAGCATACTTTTGTGCTACCGATTTTGAACGCAACGAAGAAACAGCATACGCAAATCCCTTTCTAAAAACTCCCCGAAAAGGAACCTTTATAATGTCTTCATCTAAAAATAGATTATACAAAAAAGGTTTTACATGAGTAACGGAGTTTGGCCCCCCTAAATTCAGCAAAATGACCGCTATTTTATTGTTCATAGCGGCTATTTAAGACTTAAACACGATAGTTACTGAACGTTTAGATTCGGGTCAATTTCGTTTTTCCAAGCCAAAATACCCCCCGTTAAATTTCTGATTTTTTGGAAACCTGCAGTGCGTAAAAAAGCGCAGGCAGTACTGCTGCGTGCGCCACTTCTACAGTAAACAACGACTTCTGAATCTTTATACTGACTTAGGCTCGGCAAAGTCAATGCAATAGACCCTAATGGAATCAACTTTCCGCCGATATTCGCCATCTCGTACTCAAAAGGCTCCCGAACATCAATCAAGGTTATTTTTTCACCGCCTTTTAAGCGTTTATTTAGCTCGTGTACAGTAATCTCAGTCATTTTTAATGGTAGTGGATACCTAAGACAACAAAAATAAAAACTATTATAATTAGAATCAACATAAATTGTTTTTTTTGATTAAATCTTGGAATAGTTTTCAATTAAGAATTAAAAATTAAGAATTAAAAATAAAAAAGAGGTTTTTAATCAAGCAATATTATCTAAATAACTCAACATGGGTGTTTTATGTTAAGACATATTGCTTAATTATTGTTTTTTGTATAATTTAAAAAATTCAATATAGCCATACGCATAGCTACTCCGTTAGTTACTTGATCTAAAATTAAGGTATGGGTAGAGTCCATAAGTGTATTTGATATTTCTACGCCGTGATTGATTGGCCCTGGGTGTAAAATAATTGGGATTTTAGATAGCTTAGATAGGCACTGCTCGTTTATTTGATATAGATTTGCATAGTCTGCTAATGAAGATAATAAGCCGGTATTTTGCCGCTCCGCTTGAATCCTAAGTGTAATAACTGCATCTGCCCATTCTAAGCTATCTTCCAAAGAATATGAAACTTCAGCACCAATTGTTGTTAATGAAGGTGGAAGCAACGTTGGTGGGCCGCAGAAGCGAACAGAGACTCCCAATTTGTTTAAAAGCAGCACATTAGAGCGGGCTACCCTGGAATGTAAAATATCTCCGACAATGGCTACGCGCAGCCCCTTAAAATCACCAAAATGCTGCTTTAACGTAAGTGCATCTAACAGTGCCTGAGTAGGGTGCTCATGAGTGCCATCACCAGCATTAATGATGTTGGCATTAACTTTTTGAGCTAAAAAATGAGGAGCCCCAACAGATTGATGCCGAATGACAACCATTTGAACGCCCATCGCAACAATATTTAAAACGGTATCTAAGAGCGTTTCGCCCTTAGATACGCTTGAATTAGAAGCTGCAAAATTTACAACAATACCTCCTAAATGCTTTTCAGCTAATTCAAAAGAAATACGGGTTCGGGTTGAATTTTCAAAAAACAAGTTTGCTATAGAAATTCCCTGTAAAACTTGCTCAACAGGCTGGTTTTTATCCAAAGATTCCCGATAGATTTGACCCTGAGCTAACAAAGACTCAACCTCGGAATTAGCCAAGTCTTCGATGCTAGTTAGGTGTTTACGTTCAGAATTAAAAGATTGGTATAACACCGTAATTTGTTAATTAAAAGTAAGTTTTGTATCAGAAATTTCAAGAATTAACTGAAATTCTGCCGGTTGAATAGGCATAACAGAAAGCCTTGCTTGTTTCAGCAACCCGAGTTGGGAAAGATCCGGAATTTGCTTGAGTTGCTCTAAGGTTACGGTTTTGTTCAGCGTCTGTATGGGTTTTATATCTACTGCTGCCCAAGGACTATCTACGGCGGTAGGGTCAGGATAAGCAGTTTTTGTTACTTGGGCTATCCCTACAATTTCTTTTCCGACATTAGAATGATAAAACAAAACACAATCTCCTAAATTCATTGCTTTCAGATAATTACGTGCTTGATAGTTTCTAACGCCATTCCAAACAGTATGCCCATCTTGGCAAAATTGCTGCCAACTATACTCGGTAGGCTCTTGTTTCACTAACCAAAACTGCATAGGTTATGATTTTCGGAAGAGTTGGAAGTATTTTTCAAGTTGGACTTCATCTGTCAATAGAACGTCTCTGGCTTTGCTGCCGGAGTTTGGGCCTACAATTCCGGCGCGCTCTAACTGGTCCATGATTCGTCCGGCACGATTATAACCCAATTTTAACCTTCTCTGAATCAATGAAGTAGATCCCTGCTGATGCCGCACAACTAAGCGAGCAGCTTCTTCAAACATGGTATCATACTCTTGGCTTGCATCATAGCCTTCATTATCAGCATCTTCACCTTCTTCCAAAAGTTCCGGCAGGTAATACGGCGCACTATAACCATGCTGGTTACTAATAAACTCTACCAAACGCTCTACTTCAGGGGTGTCTATAAACGCATTTTGAATACGGATAAAATCCGTTCCGGTTGAAAACAGTAAATCCCCTTTGCCAATAAGTTGGTCAGCTCCGTTACAGTCTAAAATAGTTCTGGAATCTGTTTTAGAAATCACTCGATAAGACATTCTGGCGGGGAAGTTAGCTTTGATAATGCCGGTAATTACATTTACTGAGGGTCTTTGGGTGGCTACTACTAAGTGAATTCCGATAGCCCGTGCCAACTGGGCTAACCGTGCAATTGGCGTTTCTACTTCCTTGCCGGCAGTCATCATTAAATCAGCTAACTCATCTATAATCAGAACAATGTAGGGTAAAAATCGGTGTCCTTTTTGTGGATTTAGATTTCGGCCAATAAAGCGAGCGTTGTATTCTGAAATATTTCGAACCTTAGCCGCCTGTAATAGCTTGTATCGGTTTTCCATCTCTAAGCATAAGCTGTTTAGAACATGGATAACTTGCTTGTTATCAGTGATAATAGCTTCTTCGGTGTTGGGTAGTTTTGCTAAGAAGTGTTTTTCTAATTGTTGATACAACGTCATTTCGACCTTTTTGGGGTCAATCAGCACAAATTTGACTTGGGCAGGATGTTTTTTGTATAAGATGGAGGCAATAACGTTATTCAGGCCAACGGATTTTCCTTGTCCGGTAGCTCCTGCTACCAATAGGTGGGGCATTTTGGTTAAATCGGCTACGAATACTTCATTAGAAATGGTTTTTCCGATAGCAATAGGTAATTCAGCTTTTGAATCACGGAATTTTTCGGTTGCTACAACGCTGCGGAAGGATACTATTTCCGGATTTGAGTTGGGAATCTCAATACCGATAGTGCCTTTGCCAGGCATGGGAGCAATGATACGAATCCCCAAAGCCGCTAAACTTAATGCAATATCATCTTCTAATCCCTTGATTTTGCTTATCCGAATACCCGGTGCAGGTGTTATTTCATAGAGCGTAACAGTAGGCCCCACCGTTACCCGTATGGAAGTTATTTCGATATTGTAATCTCGTAAAGTCTTGATAATCCGGTTTTTATTCTGTTCTAATTCCTCGCGATTAATTTCTCCGGCTCGGTTAGTTTCGTATTGTTTTAATAATTCTAAGGTAGGATATTGATAATTAGATAGTTCTTTGGTTGGGTCATAATCTTCCCAAGTCGCTAAGTTGTCATCAGATTCAAGTGTTTCTTGGCTTTCCGGCTCTATTAAAAGCCGGTATGATTTTTCTTCCTGCTCAAAGTAAACATTATCTTGTTCTGTTAAGGTAGCTAATGGTTCTTCTTGTTTTGGGATTTCGACTGAAAATTCTATTTCACCGATTTTATGGATTGGGTGCGGAGTACTTGGTGCCTTTGGTGTTATATTTTGGGGCACAGATTTAGGGTTATCTTGAGCGGATTTTATAGAGAAGTGCAATAATGGGTCTGTAGGTATAATATTTTTCTCTTCCGCTACCATATCTGGTTTTGGAGCTACAACCGGCTCATCAGTTTCAAGCCTACTGCTAAAAACTAGACTTGGATCTACGGCTTTTTCCGGAGAAAGCCATTTAGCATCAACCTGAAATTCCCCTGAAAGTAAATCTTCGTTATCAGAGATAGATTCCGGCCAATTTGGCCAAGCAGATTCTGTACCCACAAATGTATTTTCTCGTGCTTTGGCTACTTCTGCTAAGTTATCTAACCGTTCAAGTGCAGCCTCTTTTGGGGTTTCTTTTTGGGCAAAAGAAGATAACTTATCCTGCCAAGATTTCGGTAACTTGCTGAGTAACTTAGAAAATATTTCAGAATGCTGAATATTAAAGATGTCAAAATAAAATGAAACAAACAGGGTCCCGATTACCAACAAAATGGCCGCTAAACCAAAATAACCTACATAAAAAATCAATGTTTCGTCAAGAGTTTTTCCGATATAACCACCCCAATCTGTGTAAGATAAACCAAAAAGAAGTGTCCAAAAAGATAGAAAAGGAGGGAGCCAAAATAAGATGAAGAAAAACACAGGAAGTGCTTTCTGAAAAAACTGCAAAAATGTCTGCTTAGCAAGCAATGCTAAGGTAAAAGTGATCCCGCAGATAGGCAGCACAATAGCTGAAATACCAAACCCGCGAGTAATGAAAAAATCACCTAACCACGCCCCAACAGACCCTAACCAGTTGTGGGCAGACCCTTCGTTGATAGGAGGTAACGCACCGTATTCCGCAAGAGATTGATCCGCATAGCCAAACCATAAATGAGAAATAAGCGCTAATAATATAGATAAGTTGCTTAATAACAAAAAAATAAATACCAAAAAACGAACACGTTTTTGGGCATTTTGGGATAATGTCCACTTCTTTACCGTAATCGGTTTGGGCTGCGATTTCTTTTTGCTGGAAGCGTTGGTAGTGCTTCCGCCAACCTCAGTTGTAGAAGTTTTTAACCGATTCTGCTGCTTCATGCAGCAAAAATACAGCACACTACCCTTGAAATATAAAAACTTTCATCAACGTTTAAGAAACAACTAAAATAATAGTTGTGTGTATATGTTCAAAATTTAATAACAATACCGTGAATAATATTGATATTCCTAAAAAATATTTTTTACTAAAAAGAAATCAAAAACACTATTTCAATATCAAAACTCTTAATAGATTTTTAGAAATAATTAAAATTAACTAATAAGCAAATATATAATTATTATAATAATTAAGAAAAAAATTAAAATATTGGATACGGGAAAAAGCCGTATATTAGCACACGGAACTATACCTATAATTTATGAAAAAGATTTACAGTTGCATACTTATTAGTGTGTTTTTGTTATCCAATGGGGTTTATGCGCAAAGAGATCAAGTGCGGGATAGCGGCTTAGAAGGCTCTACGTACTATGACTTTTTGGTTAGTGTGCCCAAGATAACCGAAAAGACATTTCCTTTGTTTATGGCAGAAATCCATGAACTGCGAGGCGTTAAACCACAGTTTTTTTGCCAAAGTAATCAAGCCTTTGCTTTTAAAGTAGATGCAAAACTTTGGAACAATAGCACAGCCATCCTACAGAGATTTAAAGCAAATCGCCTAAACCTAACAATCTACGAAAAAGAAGGAACGGTTGAAGACATCATCTCTAACTGCCAAGTAGAGGCAATCAAAATTCATTAACTTTTTAATTATTAACTGATGTTACGCAAGGATATCATTAATTTAGCTGTATGAATGTTGAAAAC
>JAIXKT010000030.1:25492-26820 GCA_026932145.1 Bacteroidia bacterium | reverse complement strand
CTCTCAAGTCAAATCGGAAAGTTGCCTTGACACTGGATGATAAGCAAAACGGTCGTTACACAAGTATTAAGTCCCTGAAGCCGGAAGGGCGCACTGCGGTGGTGTGGGTTGAGCAGTTGGATTTCCCAATTCTCATTGCATGCCAAATTTTCACAAACGAGAATGATACTGCTGCGCTCTATCTGGCTTCTAACGACTTAAATTTGTCATACGAGCAAATCACTGCAATCTATCACAAACGATGGAAAGTAGAAGAGTATCACAAATCCATCAAGAGCAATGCTTCGTTTGCCAAATCACCTACACGCACAATAACAACACAAAAAAGTCATTTCATTGCTTCGCTGACAGCGTTTAATCGGTTTGAATTACTGAAAGTAAGAAAAAACAAAAGTCATTTTGCACTGAAAAATTATTTGAACATAGTAGCACTACGAAAAGCAAAGGAAGAATTACAGCATTTATTAACACCAAGTCTTAAAAATACTACTTAATATTGCGTAACATCAGTTATTAATTTAAGGAATATGAAAAAAATATTTACGCATAACTGGAGCAGGTATCTCATTTTACTTGTTCTCGGTTTATTTTGGGTTAAGCACAGTGTGGCTACGGTTATTATAGACCCCGGGGTTGCCACAAGCCCGAATGGTAGTTTTGAAAATGCCACCAATACATTCCCAGCCAATGGCTGGACAGTAGTAAATGATGCTACCAACAAATGGTTTGTAGGTACTTTTGTGTATAGTGCCGGAGCAAAAGGTGCCTATATAGGTACTGCTAATACAAATAATAATTATAACAAGACTACTACTCAAGTATCCCATTTTTATAGAGATGTTACTTTTCCTTCAGGGGAAAATTGTATTACTCTAACTTTTAAATGGCAAGCAACCGGAGAAAGCTGTTGTGACCATTTGAAAGTTTATTTGACTACCACGGGTACTACCCCTACAGCAAACACAGAGCTGGCAGTGGCAGATTTGATTAGCTCAACTTTAAACCAACAAGGTACTTGGCAAACAGCAACGATTGTGATACCTGCCTCTAATGCAGGAACAACCAAACGCTTGGTTTTTAGCTGGCGAAATGACGGATCATTGGGAACTAACCCGGCTGCTGCCGTTGACGAAATATCATTAACATCCTCTGCCATTACAATGACTTATGCTACGCTACCGTATTCAGAAAGTTTTGAGTCATGGACAAACTCAAGTGCTTGCGGGTCCGGTTCTTCGGATATTCCTACTGCTAATTGGCTAAATTCTCCCAATACCGGCAACAATTCTTGGCGGCGTAATGACCAAGGCTCTACCGCTGTATGGTCG
>JAIXKT010000030.1:19411-24734 GCA_026932145.1 Bacteroidia bacterium | reverse complement strand
TACCGGCAACAATTCTTGGCGGCGTAATGACCAAGGCTCTACCGCTGTATGGTCGTCAGATGCCTCCGGTCTTTACAGCCCTACCTCTTCCTTAGGGAGCTATTCAGCAAGATTTCACACGTATTCTGCCAGCAGCGGAACCCAGGGGAGCTTAGATTTATATGTAAACTGTAGCCCTGCCGGAACTAAACAACTCATGTTTGATTACATCAACACATCCGGTACAGATAACTTGGTGGTGTTACAATCTACTGATGGTGGCGCAACGTTTCCCACTACATTGGGCACTTTTAATAGTAATTCCGGCTGGACAGCCCAGTCTATCAACGTTACTTCTACTTCAGCGACTACCGTTATCCGGTTTAGAGCTACTTCAGATTATGGACTTACAGATATTGGTATTGATAATTTGAGAATTGTTTTACCGTGTAGCGGCACACCTACTGCCGGCACTACGAATGCCTCAGGGACAACAGTTTGTCCTACGGCTACGGTTAATTTTTGGCTAACCGGTGCCACCTTAGCGGGTAGTCTTACTTACCAATGGCAATCTTCACCGGATAATGTTACCTATACGAATATTGGCGGTGCTACGAGTGCCACCTATAGTGGCGTTCCCGGTACTACCAAATATTACCGTTGCAGAGTAACCTGCACGCCATCAGGGCTTTCCGCCAACAGCACCCCGATATTGATAACCGTTTCTTCCGCTGTTACGTATGCGACTTTACCTTATGCTGAGAGTTTTGAATCATGGGTAAGTTTTTGTGATTCTTATGAGCTACCTACCATTAATTGGCGAAGTACCCCTACTACCGGCAACAATTCTTGGCGGCGTAATGACCAAGGTACTACTGCTGCATGGACATCAGAAAGTTATGGTCTTTACAACCCTACCTCTTCCTTAGGGAGCTATTCAGCAAGATTTCACACGTATTCTACCAGCAGTGGAACTCAGGGGAGCTTAGATTTATATGTAAACTGTAGCCCTGCGGGAACTAAATTATTTACATTTGATTACATCAACACATCCGGTACAGATAACTTGGTGGTGTTACAATCTACTGATGGTGGCGCAACGTTTCCCACTACATTGGGCACTTTTAATAGTAATTCCGGCTGGACAGCCCAGTCTATCAACGTTACTTCTACTTCAGCGACTACCGTTATCCGGTTTAGAGCTACTTCAGATTATGGACTTACAGATATTGGTATTGATAATTTGAGAATTGTTTTACCGTGTAGCGGCACACCTACTGCCGGCACTGCATCAGTAACGCCAACAGGCTTTTGTGGAGCTACCAACCCAACACTTACCTTATCCGGATATACAGTAGCCGGTGGTATTACTTTCCAATGGCAGTCTTCGCCCAATGGGTCGTCATGGACAAACATATCGGGCGCAACTACCGCCTCATACAGTGCACCTCCTATTACAGCTACTACCTATTATCGTTGTGTAGTAACCTGTACTAATTCCTCATTATCCGCTAATAGTACTACTGCTGTAGTAACGGCTGTTCCTGAACCATTACCTGCCTGCTTAACCTATAACTCTCCGGCGAATACTGCAACCGGTATTTGCCCAATCAATACAAGGTTAGCATTTTCAGATACAGGAGATGTTTGTGGGGCAGCGAAAAACTATAAACTGTATTTTGGCACGAATAACCCTCCCTCTAATATCCATAATGGAACATTGATAGGATTGGTTGGGTTTTATGATTTTGTAACACTTTCTCCTACCACTACATATTATTGGAAAGTAGTACCTACTAATACGACCGGCGATGCCACTGGCTGTCCGATATATTCATTCACAACATCTGCAAATCCGGGGCCAAACCCATGTGAAGCACTATTAGGGGCCGGAGTGGTTACGGTACCATCCCTACCATACGCTTCCGGTGCTGGTACTACCAATAATGGAAATGACTTAACCAGTGCTAACACAATGACTTGTGGAGGCGCTAGTTACCTGAATGGTATGGATAATGTTTATGTGTTTACGCCTGCTGCTTCCGGTAAAGTTACCATAACCCTAACTAAGGCCGGTTCTGAAGATGCCTCCTTAATGGTATATGAAGGCTGCCCGCTCACAAATACACCTTGCGGTGCTAATGCCGGTTCTTGTATGTCTTATTCAAATGGAACATCAACTTCACGCTCCGTAAATATCTGTGTAAATGCAGGTACCAAATATTTCGTTGTCTTAGATTGCTACCCAACCCCGAATTTCTATGCCTTTACGAATTTAACTATTTCTGCTCCATCCGGTGGTAGTGCACCGGCCAATGATTTACCTTGTAATGCAACTGCTTTAACACTTGGAGTAACTTCCGGCGGCGATAATTCTTGCTCAGGAAGCGCTAGCGAAGGTGCATTAGGAATCCCGGCCTGCTGGACTGCCGGCCTGCTAAATACAGTATGGTATAAATTTGTAACTCCTGCATCCGGAAAAGTAAATGTGAGAACTAACACCGGAACACTACAAAATACGCAGATAGCTCTATACTCAGGATCTTGTGCAGCTTTAACCTATGCAGGTCAATGTAACGATGATGCGATTTCTTGCGGCTACTCAACAAACTATAATTCAGAGATGATATTAGTGGGACTTACACCCGGCATAACTTACTATGTGCGGGTAGATGGCTATCAAAATGCAATGGGAACTTTTGGAATCATAGCTATTGACGGCAATCTGTCTTATCCAGCAATGCCTTCCCAAGATTGTTCCATCCCGCTACCGGTTTGTAATGCTAATTTTAACGTAGGGAATCCGGGATATTCCGCCGTAGGAAACGTTTGCGACTATGATGGTAGCGGAAACTGTACAGGGGGTGAAAGATCTTCGGTCTGGTACACAATTAATATTGCCAATAACGGGGTATTAAACTTTAATATTATTCCGAATGACTATAATGGGATAGCAGGGGATGAAACTGACTATGACTGGGTACTCTGGCGAATTGTCAGTGGTTCTCAGCCGATTACAAATTGCGCGCAAATTCAGGCAACGGGCGGCGATAATGAAGTAGCTTGTAATTACAGCTATTTGGGAGTAACAGGAACAACACCTTCAGGAAATTCACCTATTGCTTATCCCGGCTTTGACGCTGCCTATGAGATCTCACCTTTGGTTTATACAGGCGAGCGTTATCTCCTGAATATAAATAACTTTACCCAGAGTACCTCAGGATTTACCATTGATCTCACCTCTACGGGTGGTGGTATAATTGATTATGGAGCTGCGCCAAATACATTATTCTGGACAGGTGCTACGGATAACGACTGGTTTAAGGCTACAAATTGGGCGGGCTGCCAAGTTCCTTCTTGCACAACCGATGTGTATATTACACCCGGACCTACTAATCAGCCGCTAATTGGTTCTGCCGGTGCGCAATGCCGTACGATGAATATTACAGCCGGTGCATCACTAACTTTAGCAGCAGCTCAGCAGCTAAGAATCTGTGGCAACTTTATCAATTCCGGCGTTTTTAATGCAGACGTTACTTCAAAAGTCTTGTTTGACAATGTTTCTGCAAATGATACCATAGCAGGGAATTTTAGTGGAACCAGCCGCTTTGGAAATTTAGAAATAAATAAAGCATCTGGTGCTACAACAGTGCTCTTATCCAATGACATAGAAGTAGTAGGTAATATCAATATTGCTACTGCATCGAGCCGTTTGATTACTTCCGGCGTAACCATTACATTGACAGGAAATTATACTAATTCAGGCATGGTTACTGCCAATAATCTATCTACATTAGCTTTGAATGGGGTTACACAGTCATTAAGCGGAAATCTGAGTGGTACAAGTGCGCTTGGAAATATATCTATTGCGAATACCACCACAAACTTAAATGCCGCCTTAGATATGTTGGGAACATTCCAGCTAAATTCGGGTGTATTTAACACAGGAGGAAATATACACTCAGTAGCCGGAGACTTTATCGTATCAGGAAGCTATAACACAACCTCAAATTCGGTAGTTATGAATGGAAATAGCACTCAATCTATGAATTGCGCAGGAGTTACCTTTTACAACCTAACGATAAATAACCCCTCCGGAAGCGTTACAGCTTTAGCTGCAGTTACTATTTCCAATATACTTAACTTACAGCAAGGCTTATTCCGCTCTACAGGGGCAGGATTGATAGCCGTTACAAATACTGCTGTGGGAGCAATCACACGGACATCGGGTCATATCTTTGCTGCTACCGGTAGTAATTTCTATAGACAGGTTGCAGCCTCCGGAAATTATTTATTCCCGGTAGGTATAGATGCCATTGGAACAGCTAACTATCGCTATGCAGAGGTTAATATTAATTCAATAACCGGTTCTTCCCCCTCCATTTATGCTTGCTTTAATCCAGCCGCAGCAGTTAACTCTTCCGGAACTTGGCCAACTATTAATAGCATCATTTTAACAGATTGCGGACCCAACGGTTATTGGATACTGAACCCAAATAATATCACAACAATTAACTATGATTTGAAGCTATCCCTGCAAGGTTTAGGTCTTTCCGGTGCTTTTGATGATTTATTCACCGTTTGCAGCCGTCCAAATGGTTCTACCTCAAAGAGTGCTTGGACAGGTGGTGGCTCTATCCCTACACCAGGATCACCAGGTAGGATTTATTCCAGTGGATATGCTATCAGAACCGGCGTTACCTCCTTCTCTGAAAAAGGAGTTGGCGTTTCTGATAACCCACAACCCATTGAGTTACTTGACTTTAAAGCAACTCCAGTACATAATCAAATTGAGTTAAAATGGACTGTGATCCCTTCACCCAATGACGCAAACTATGCTTTGGAAAGAAGCACAGACTCACAGCATTACACAAATATAGTTACGTTACCGGTAAAAGATGCCGGCCAGCGTAATTATGAATATTCGGATAAATCGGTAGTTTTAAATCAACGCTATTATTATCGTTTGAGAATGATTAATCAGGATGGTTCTTTTACCTATTCTCATAGTGTTGAGGCAATTATCACCGGAGAAACTCAGCAAAGTTTATATATATATCCGAATCCTACCCATAACTCATGTACGGTTTCCTTTAGTTTGACAGAAGACGAATTAGTTACAATTAAGTTGTATAATGAAACGGGGCAGTTGGTATGGGAGAAATCGCAGAACCGAACAGCAGGTTCAAATGAAGTAGAAATCCCAACTACGGATTTTGCTGCCGGAACTTATCACATCCAGATTTTCACTCCTACATGGAAAGCCACTGAACAAATCATTAAAGTAAAGTAGTGTTATGTTAATCGTAAATTGGTGGATAAAGTCTTCTGAGTTTTTGCCTTG
>JAIXKT010000030.1:5461-18864 GCA_026932145.1 Bacteroidia bacterium | reverse complement strand
AGGTCTTTTATAAACATCCAATACATTTTCCATATGTGCTACAAACTCACTACTTTTTTCCGGTGGAATTACCCAACCTTTTACTTTCCAAGGCTTAAGTTCATTTTTTTTAAAACATTCCCAACCGAAACATAAGATATGCTGTCCACGTAATTCAGCTCTACCATCTTATCTGCTAACAATCGCAAAGACCATTTTGCAAATCCTTTGGGTGGCTCGCTACAGCATAGTGCAACCAATTTAGCTTCCACCTCGCCGTCTATCTTTATTTCATATTTTCGGCTTGTCTGTCTGCGTTCCAGCACTTGCTCGAAACCCTCTTCAATAAATTTTTTCTTAACTCTGTCTATGGTTCGCATCCCTACTTTCAGTACTTTACTAATCTGTTCATTGGTTACTTTGTCAGAATATTCGCCTTCATCGCAGTTTAACAGAATATAAGCAGTACGGAATGTTTGTGAAGTATGGCTTCCTTTATTAATGATTGCCTGAAGTTCCTCTACTTCTTCCTTTGTCAATTTAATCGTGTATCGTATCATTGTTTTTTTGTAAAGATACGAAATATATGCGTCATAACATATCTAACCTAACAGTAGTTTTCAGTCTTATAAGCATCAAAAGCCCGCTATAGCGGGCTTTTGATGCTTATAAGACTGAAAAACAAGATCTCTATTATAGAGAGTATCAGAGCATCATCTCTTCCAATGAGATTTGTAAAACTTGGCCAGATTAGCCCGCAGAACTTGCTACTTCCTATAAAATTTTCCTAATTTGCTCTTGTGTAAAGCTGAGTTTATTCAGCTTATTACTTTCTCAAAATTTAATTTAAGAAACCCCTCGCTGCACACACTTTTGGGAATAGTATCGAGTATATTTTGTAAATCCAGAAATAAACGCTATGAAATAAACAAAAAGAAAGGACTTTGTGTAAATTTGCGTAAAAAACATTTTTACGTACTTTAATGAGTAGAATGTTAAATCAAACTAATTTTCAATGTTAAAATTTCGAGAATACGGTGCTCATATTCATCATTGGGCAGAAAAATTAAATGCCGAAATGGAGGATGTTCGCCGCCACGCTTTGGCAAAAGAGATTATTCGCATGATGGCTACCATTTCTCCCGGCCAGCATGATTCTGATGAATATCAACGTAAATTATGGGATCATTTATACATGATTACAAACTATAAGTACGACCTCGGAAGCCCATTTCCAACACCAAGCCCACCAACAGAAGAAATAACGATAACTCGACATATTGATTATCAGAAGGCTGAAAAGGGAATTAGTCAGTACGGAAGCCTTGTAAAATATTTAATTCAGCGAGCAATAGCTATATCTGATGAGCAAGCACGTTTGGAATTGGTGAATGTGATTGTGAATGTTATGAAACAGGTTATGTCTAATACCCGACAAACATCTTTACGAGACGAAACGCTATTGGAACATTTAAGCCAACTTTCGCAGGGAAAATTAGTTTACTCTCGAGAACAATTAGAAATACGTAGCGTACAACGGCATGGTAATCAGCAATTTAACAACCAACATCGAAGAAACAATAATCAGTTTAAACATCGAAGTAAAAATCAGTTTGATAAAAATCGTCATAAACGAAAATAGCTATGCAGTACTTTGAAGTAGATGGCCCTTGCCGTTTAAGTGGGAGCATTCAGCCACAAGGGGCTAAAAATGAAGCCCTTCAGATATTAGCAGCCGTTGTTTTAACGGAAGACTGGGTTACGGTGTCTAATCTACCACAGATTGTAGATGTGCTGCGCATGATTAGTTTATTAGAAACACTTGGCGTTGAAGTAGAGCATATTGGTGAAGGATGTTATCGTTTTCGTGCCCTAAACATTCGTACAGACTTTTTGCAAAGCGAAGAATATCGTCGTCAGGCATCGCATCTACGTGGCTCTGTGATGTTGGCGGGGCCATTATTAGCAAGGTTTGGCCAGACAATAGTTCCGCAACCCGGTGGCGATAAAATCGGCCGCAGACGCTTAGATACTCACTTCATCGGATTCCAAAAATTAGGCGCAATATTGGAATTTGACCCTGAAATCCAATCATTTACCTTGAATGCCCCAAAGGGTTTACGCGGCAACTATATGCTCTTAGATGAAGCTTCGGTAACCGGAACCGCTAATATCATCATGGCAGCTGTCTTAGCCGAAGGCTCAACAACAATCTATCATGCTGCCTGTGAACCTTATATCCAGCAGCTATGCAATATGCTGAACCGAATGGGAGCCAAAATTTCTGGAATAGGTTCAAATTTATTGACTATTAACGGTGTAGCTAAACTACAAGGTACAGAGCACCGCCTCCTTTCAGATATGATTGAAGTCGGTAGTTTTATCGGAATGGCCGCCATCACACAATCAGAGCTTACTATCGAAAATGCTGATATTGAATATCTTGGAATTATCCCGGATGTTTTCAAGAGGTTAGGTGTCCAAATTCATCAATCAGGAAACAATCTGATTGTTGCATCCGAAGGGGTTTGCCAAATAGACACATTTTTAGATGGTGGTATTTTAACTATTTCAGACCACCCCTGGCCGGGGTTTACGCCGGATTTATTGAGCATTGTTTTGGTTGTTGCTACACAATGCTTAGGTACTGTTTTGATACATCAGAAGATGTTTGAAAGCAGGTTGTTTTTTACAGATAAACTGATTGATATGGGCGCGCAAATTATTTTGTGTGATCCACATCGTTGTACCGTAATTGGTTCAGGCCGAAAACATCCGCTTCGAGCAATATCTATGACCAGTCCGGATATTCGCGCCGGAGTTGCCCTCCTGATGGCAGCAATGGCTGCACACGGAAAAAGTAAAATCTACAATATTGAGCAAATTGACAGAGGCTATCAATTTATTGAAACGAGGCTAAATGCCATTGGGGCTAAGATAACCCGAAAGGTTTCTTAACCTCACCATTAAACCGTAACAAATATTTTCCGATAATATCAAACTCTAAATTGACGGAATCACCTGGTTTTAAATGTTTTAGATTAGTATGTTCGTAGGTGTAGGGGATAATCGCTACCGAAAAGGAACTTATATTAGCTTGAACTACCGTTAGGCTAATACCATTCACACAAATAGAACCTTTGGGCACAATCAGTAATTGATGTTCGGGATCAAAGGAAATTACGTATTCATAACTTGCGTGATTATTTTGGATTCTAACTACTTTTCCGGTAGTATCCACATGGCCTTGCACCCAGTGCCCGTCTAAGCGGTCTCCCAGTCGTAAACATCGTTCGATGTTTACGACTGTTCCCGCCTTCCAATCTTTAATAGTAGTTTTTAAGATTGTTTCTTGAACCGCAATTACTTGATATTGTTGTGTGTGAATATCAATTTTGATAATTGTCAGGCAGATTCCGTCATGGGCGATACTTTGGTCTATGTGAAGCTCGGTAGTGATTGGGCAGGTGAATGTGATTTGGTATCCCGTTCCTTCGGTTTCAAGGGTGATAACTTCAGCTTGTGTTTCAATAATGCCGGTAAACACGTTTTAGGCAGATTTTGTTACGTTGGTTTTTTGTATGAAGGGCGGGGTTACGATTTTGGCTAAAATCGGTTTTTCTCGGATAATAATTTGTATTTCATTGTTGATTTGAGCCATTTCAGTAGGTACGTATCCCATTCCGATTCCTTTTTGTAGGATTGGGCTTTGGGTTCCGGAGGTAACGTTGCCAACTATATTTCCGTCTTTAGCTATTGGATAGTGGCTTCTGGGGATGCCACGTTCTATCATTTCGAAGCAAACTAATTTTCGTTTGGTTCCGTATTGTTTTTGGTTTTTATAGAGTTCAATGTCTATAAAATCGGGTTTATTTAGTTTAGTAACCCAATTTAGGCCGGCTTCTAATGCAGAAGTAGTATCGTCAATATCATTTCCGTAGAGCATATATCCCATTTCGAGGCGTAAGGTATCCCGTGCACCAAGCCCTGTTGGCTGTAAGCCTTCCGGTTTCCCAATTTCTAAAAGTGTTTTCCAGAGATATACAGCATATTCGTTGGGGATAATAATTTCAAATGTTCTTTCGCCGGTGTAGCCGGTAGTTGCTATGGTAACGTTTTCAATATTAGCTACATTTCCGGTTCTAAAGGTGTAGTAGGCTAAATCTGATAGGGGAAAAGAGGCTATTTGAGAAACGATTTTTTCTGCTTTTGGGCCAGAAACGGCTATTAATGATAGCTGGTCTGAATGGTTATGTAGGGTTGCATGGAAGCGTTTATTTAGTTCAGAAAGCCAATTCCAGTCTTTTTCGATATTTGCGGCATTTACTACGGCCATATAATTTTGTTCTCCGGTTCGATATACAATTAGGTCATCAACAAGGCCGCCTTTGCCGTTAGGTAATGCAGCGTATTGGGCTTTTCCGATAGTTAGCTTACTAACATCGTTAGTAGTTGCATATTGGAGTAAATCTAAGGCGTTAGGTCCGGAGAAAAAGAATTGTCCCATGTGGGAAACATCAAACATTCCGGCGTGTTCTCTCACTAAAAGATGTTCAGCTACATCGCCGGTATAACGTACCGGCATTTCAAAGCCGGCAAAAGGGATGAGTTTAGCTCCGGCAGCAAGATGTTCAGAATAAAGAGCAGTGCGTTTTGTATTCATAAGTTATTACTCAATAATGATTTTTTCTTCAGGAGGCCGTCCATTAATGTAAATATCTACCGTATATCCTTCAATGACAGAATCAACGGCTGATGGATCTGGATATTGTTTAAAAACAGTTCCTTCGGGTGTTTTTGTGCTTTTTGCGTAGCGAACTCCACCGATACTAAGTTTTTGTGTAGCCAAAACTTCAGTTGCATCACTGAGGCTGAGGCCGATTAAGTTAGGAAGTTTCACCTTGTCAGTTCCTTGCCCACGGCTGATAATGAGGTCTATTTTAGAACCTACGGTTACTAAATCGCCGGGTTTTAGTTCTCTGTCTTTGTAAAAAGCTTTCAAGACTTGGTCTCGCGCAAAACCACTTACATAAGTAAAACCTCCTACTTTTAGCCCCCGTAATTCAAGCATATATTTACATTGCTGGAAATTAACCTCTAAAACTTCGGGTAATTTTACCTGCGGAGGTCTGAGGCGATTGATGACTAAGTATATTTTTCTATCCGGTTTTACTTTTTCAAATGCTGGTGGGTCCTGGCGGAGGATTGTAAGCGGCGGTAATGATGCGTAGTACTCAGAGTCGGTAACAATAGCATTTAGATTGTTTTTTTCTAATAAGTCTGCTCCTTCATGGATTTTTAAATTAACAACTTCTGGAACCGTGATTGACTTTCCATGATTTGTGTAGAATGGTAAAAAGAGGTAAAAAAAGAATAGTACAAAGAGAGTTCCGCCGGCTATTACCAGTAAAGAGAATTTCAGAAATACCTTTGAGCGTATGTATTCCCAAAAGGTTATCACTTTTGGATTATTTGGCTCTTCGTTAGGTGGGATATTGTTTGAGTTATTTATTTCCACAATAATTTAGTAATTTTTGAAAGAAATAGTAGTACTTGGGATTATCACAAGACAAGCGGGGTTTCGATGTTATTACTGGGTTCTGTTCTACGGACACTAAATACGGCTGTTCCTTCTGCTATTATGCTATTGGGGTCTGACGGGTGGTATGCTTTAATATGAGTAAAGATAACTCTATTTCCGTTTTGGGCGATGCGTGCTTCGGTGATGATGTCTTCTGCTCTGCCGGGCCGGTAGTAATCTACCCGTAAATCTATGGTTGAGCATCTATCTTCATAGGATGTTAAGGTAGTGAGGGCTGCTGCACCGCCGGCAGCATCCATAGCGGAAGCAATTACGCCGCCATGAATAGAGTTTCTTCTTGGATCTCCTACTAAATCAGGCCGATAGGGAATCCTGAGCCGCGCACAACCCGTTGAAATCTCTTCTAAACGCAATTGTAATATCCGATGAAAAGGCACCATCTCCTCTAAAATCTGCTCAAATAATGCTACTTTTTTGGAATCCATAGGATAGCAAAGATACTAACTCAATGAATCCAAAAACAATCCATAAAAAAAATGTACTGCATCCTCTTTTGTAAACGGGATATTTTGCCTAATTAAGTGGGAGTTATCTTTGTGAAATAGCTGCTAAAATAGTTTGTTAGGCAGCTCAAATGAGATATTATTTTTTTACTAACCAAAAAGATCCCGGTTCTCTGCCCTGCTGCTGGGCAAAAATAGGGGATTTCGCCGAAAACTCTTTCCGATAGTTATGCGCTAAATAGTTTAGTGCCCCTATGATTTTAAACTCCGAATTGTAAATCATAAAAGCCTCTAACAAATACTGCTCATTCCACATTAAATGCTTGTCAAATACCCACTCATCTAAATAGTCTTTGGGGGTGAAAATATCATGAATGTGTATTAACACACCGGAATTTAATGTGGGCAATAGTTCTAAGTATTCAAAAAGTACATCTCCTTGCGGCCTTATCATGTGAGAAGAATCTATAAACAAGATGTCGTTTGGGCCTAATGTATTAAAAAAAGACAAATCAACGTCTTCGGCTTTTTTTCGGATTAATTCAACGGATACTTTTTCTAACCAAGGTTGCTCATAAGGTTCTATACAAATATGATTGCATTTGTAGTTCGGATTATCAAGTGCATTTGCAGTGATAGCATTTCTCACCATTAAGGTTGAAAATCCGCTTCCGATTTCAATGATTCGGTTTGGTTTAAAATGCCTAACGACACTATAAAGGTACTCGGCATCTCCCGAGCAATATGAGCCGTTATCGTAGTAATATTCAATTTCTTGTTTCTTTTGGGTAGGAAATTTTAAGAGTTCTTCATTATAGCTAAATTTAGCTAATAAATCTAATTGTTCTTGGGTATTGAAGTCAATTCCGTTTAGATTCCTATCCTCCCGCAATGATTTGAGTAAATGTTTTTTAGGGTTAATCATAGGTTGATAGTAGTGGTCTAAGACGGGTAAAACCCCTACTCCCATAAAAATTTTGTCCCCTAACCAACCCGTTCCTGCTCTTCTTACGAGTTTTAACCAAATGGAGGCAAGAAGCGTAATAGGAGATCCTATGATTAAGATAATGTTTATGATTTTTCGTCCCATAAGTATAACGCTATTTCCGATTTGAGAAATAGGCGCAGTTTAGATTTTTTAGAGTATAAAAGGTGTCAATATTCGTTACGGATAGTCAAATGTTGGTACAGCTATCAATAAAGCCTGCGAAGTTAAATAAAGAATTAAGTTAGAATACTAAATTTGTTCGTTATCTCAAAAATAATGCTTGTAAGGTAAGAAGATCCCTTGATTTTCCGTTGAGATTCTTTGGTAATAAAGGAGAAGCTACTTTTTTCGTCCTACAAATCTTATGACAGAGCCTTTTCCGTTGTGATAAAGGCCTTCGTTTAGCTCAACTTCAACTTCTTCCAAAATATCAATGGTGTAATTTGGAAAACACGCTACGATTTCTGCCGTTGAAAACAGCATTTCAATGTCTTTTGGGCCTCCGACTTTTTCATTTATGGAGTTATAGCCAATGTGTTTTTTGCTAAAACCTTCAAGGATAACTGTTCCGCCGCTACATAAATACTGGCTCAGGGTTTGATAATATAGCTGCTTAATATCTGCGGGAAAGTGGGCATAAATAAGCCCGATTGCGTCAAATTGGTTAGGATGATAGCTCAATGTTTGTAGGTCGCTGATGATATAGTCAATAGTTACGTTATTTTTCTGCGCCAGTTTTAGGGCTTTTTTTTGTCCTTCGGTGCTGGTATCAAAAGCAGAAACCTGCCAACCGAGTGTAGCTGCATAAACGGCATTACGCCCTTCTCCCTCTGCCGGAAAAAGAATCCTTCCGAGCTTTAATCTATCTATTTGTTCCTTGAGAAAATTATTAGGGAGTTCACCATAAGCATATTCTTCTTGGCCAAATCGTTCGTCCCACTTGTTTTTCCAATGTTGTTCCATATTTTTTGCTGTTAATATTTTAGGTTCAGTTGAATAATTACGAAATTACGGATATAGTGTTTTGTACAACCCGTTTTTTTATGAAAAACCCTACACTTAGGTCGTCTTAACCTAAGTGTAGGGGATAAAATTGAGTGATGATTTTAGTCTATACTGGGAACTGCTGTCATACGCATATAGATACCTCTGGGATCATTATAATTTTGTAGGTATTGTAATGCTGTTTTTTGCTCTTTGAGGAGGAGTTTTTCTAAGATAAAACTTTTCACTTCTTCTGCACCGTCATCAAATAAAGACTCAAATAATTCTTTTTCTTTTGGGAGGTAAATCACTTGATAATCATCGCCTAATCCGGCTTTTTTGGCAGCTAATAAGACGGCTTTATTGAGGCCTCCGAGTTCATCTACGAGTCCTTTTTCTACTCCGCGTGTGCCTGACCATACACGTCCTTGTCCTACGGCATCTACGGCTAATGAATCCTGAAATTTCCCGGGTCTTCCATTTTTAACTACGTTTAAGAATACGCCGTAAATATCTTCAACACTTTTTTGAATCAATTTCGCTTCAGCTTCTGTCATGGCTCTGTTTGGGTTGCCAAGGTCGGCCATTGTGTTGGTAACGACTCTGTCGAAGGTGATACCGAGTTTGTTTTTGAATAGTTTTTCGCTGTTATACATTAGCCCAAACACGCCAATGGAGCCTGTTATGGTATTGGGTTGGGCTACAATCTGGTCGCAGGCAGCAGATATGTAATAACCGCCGGAGGCAGCTACGTCTCCAAATGAGGCAATGATGGGTTTTACCTTTTTGGTAAGCATGATTTCCCGCCAGATTACGTCAGAGGCTAAGGCAGAACCTCCGGGGCTATTTACGCGCAAAACAACAGCTTTCACATTTTCATCTGTACGCGCTTTGCGCAGTGCTTTTACAACTGTTTCTGAACCAATACTTTCATCGCCGCCCTTACCGGAATTAATATCGCCGACACCATAAACCACAGCAATCTTTTTATCACTATTGGAAACTTTAAGGCCGGCTTGCTCATCACTTACGTCAATATACTTCCCGAGTTTTATTTGATTGAGATCTTTTTTGGCATCAAGACCACATTGTTTCTTGCAGAGGTCTATCACCTCATCTTCATAAGCAAGTTTATCGGCTAATTTATTCTCTACAGCGGAGCGAGCATTTTCTATTTTACCTTGATTAGCCAAATCAGTTAGCGTCTCGGTAGAAATATTTCTCTTTTTAGAAACCACAGACAAAAAGTAGCTCCAAAAGTCATTCAAAAGAACAGATGTTTGTTCGCGGTTAGCATCGCTCATTTTGTCTAAGATAAATGGCTCTACTGCAGACTTGAACGTACCTACCCTAAAAACAAGCGGTTGAATATCTAACTTGTCTAATAATCCTTTGAAAAACATAGGATTAGAAGCAAATCCGTTAAATTCCATAAATCCTTGTGGGTAGATAAATATAGAATCTGCAACTGTGGCGAGGTAATATGACTTTTCGCTATAAATCTCGCTGTAAGCGTAGATAAACTTTTTGGAGGTTTTGAAATCTTCGAGGGCTTCTTTGAATGATTCTATACTTGCCCAGCCGGCTATCAGCGGACCCGCATTCAGCATAATGCCTTTGATGTTTTTATCAGCCTTTGCGCGTTTTAGACTGGCAATAATGTCATCTAAGCCAACTTTTTTCATATCATCCTTGCCCGGAAAAGGGAGGTTTGCCAAAGGGGTATTTTTTTGCCGCTCTTTAATTTCTAATCCGGTTAAATCTATATACAAAACCGAATTTTCTGCCACAGTAACCGATTTTTTGCCCGAAAACAGCTTGAGCATCCCAAGCGTTACTACAAACAGCAGCATTAGAGTTACAAATAAGGCAAAAAACATTAGCCCAACTTTTTTGAAGAAATTTCCCATAAACTTTTCTTTTATTCAAATTCAATACAAAGTTCTGTAATCTACCTGTCTGATAAATCTTTTTTGGATTTATGCACCCTATTTTCAGACGAAAAGAAATAGATGCCGGATTAGTTTGCTCTGCTGATTATAGTTGAACCAATATATATTCTGTTTGATTACAATAATATGATTCTATATTATTACATAAAATAATATTTATTTTTATTGAGTAATATTTGTTTATATTTATATGTTTTTTATATTTGCAAATCAGTAATAATTTATTGAATTGAATTGAATTGAATTGAATTGAATTGAATTGAATTGAATTGAATTGAATTGAATGATAATATAATTTTATCTTTTTATTTGTTGAGTCGGTAATTTTTGGTAATTATGAAGAAGATTATTTTGTTGTTGGATGATTTTGAGAATACGTTATTTGTAACGGGTATTACGTTGGAGCAGCGTGGTTTTAGTGTACTTAAGAGTACTACGGCGATAGAGGCGTTGAAGTATTTGAATTCGAATATTCAGATAGATTTGGTGATTACGGATTATAATATGCCGGTAATGAATGGGATAGAGTTTATGGAGGAGGTCAAGAAGATACCTACACGTGTTCATACGCCTATTTTTATTTTATCTACGGAGAAGCGTGAGGATATTAGAGAGCGGGCACGTCGAAAGGGGGTAACGGCTTGGATTCAGAAGCCCTTTGTTACAGACAAGTTGGTGGAGCTGAGTAAGCGTGCTTTAAGTATTGTTTAGGGATATGGATATTCTACAATATAAGGAACATTATGTTTCGGAGTCTTTGGATTTGCTAAGTCGTTTAGAGTTATCGTTGGTGTTGTTGGAAGAGGGGCGCGGGGACTTAGAGAGTGTTCGGGATATTTTTCGGGTGATGCACACCATTAAAGGGAGTAGCGGGATGTATGGTTTTTCGGATGTAGTTAAGTTATCCCATGATTTAGAGACGTTTTATGGTGCTGTGGAATCGGGAACACATAGCTTGAATGCAGAGGCTATTCAATTGACGTTTGAGGTATCGGATTATTTTCGTTGGTCATTTACGCATGATGCTTCGTTGGGCTTTGGGGATAATCATGATTATCAGGTATTGCAGCATAAGCTCAACCAGTTATTGCATAGTGTTGGTTTAGGTACAGATTCAGGGAATGGCCTTGAAGCGGTATCTTCTTCATTAGAGGGAACTGGGTTTCAGGTATGGCGTATTAGTTTCAAGCCGGATTCGAGTATATCATCTCGGAACATAAATTTGTCGGAGAGCTTGGGCGCGTTATTTTGTTTAGGTGAGGCGGCAGTATGCAGTAAGCGTTCAGAATCGGGTGATTTTGTGTGGGTTATAGAGTTGAATACGGATAGTGGGCTTGGTGCTATTGAAGATGCCTTATTTTTCATATTAGATTATTGTACGATAGAACTTGCATCCGGTGCTCAGGCTTCTCAGGAAGAGGATAGTCCTTTGGTGATTTTACCGGGCGGTGATACTTCGGTAGATATTTTGGGTTCACCGGTAGAGCATAATCTTACGGATGGTCAGGCTTTAAAACAAATATCGTCTAAGATATCGGTAGAGTCTGCGAAGATAGACACGTTGATATACTTAGTCAGTGAGTTGGTAACGGCGAAGTCGGAGTTGATAACGTCGGTAGAGAATCAGGAGATTATTCGGATAGCGGAGGCTACGGAGAAGATAGACAAGTTATCGAAGCAGTTTCGGGATAATGCGTTGAATATAAGGTTAGTATCTTTGCATGAGGTAGTAGGTCGTTTTCGTCGGTTGGTTCGGGATTTGGCGAAGCAATTGGGGAAGGAGGTTATATTTGAGGTATCCGGCGAAGATACAGAGTTAGATAAGAACATAGTAGAGGCATTATGGGAGCCATTGGTTCATTTGTTACGGAACTGTATAGATCATGGTATAGAGTTTCCGGAAGAGCGTGTTAAGGTTGGCAAGGGTTCTACGGGCATTGTGAAGTTTTTTGCCTATAAATCCGGTAGTTTTGTTTTTATTCAGGTATCTGATGACGGGCGCGGCATCAACAGGGAAGCGGTATTAACGCGGGCTATTGAGCGCGATTTGATTAGCAGTACGCAGATATTGAATGATAAAGAGATTTATGATTTGCTGTTTGAGCCGGGTTTTTCTACGAGTGAACAAGTTTCGTTGGTATCGGGTAGGGGTATCGGCATGGATATAGTGCGGCGTAAACTGCGGGATTTACGGGGAGAAATATTTATTACCTCAGAATACGGCTTAGGCACTTCGTTTACATTAAAACTTCAGCAGACCATTTCGATTATTGATACGCTTTTAATCCAGTCAGCTTCGGCAAAGTATGCTATTCCGATAGAGGATATTGAGAGTTGTGAGCTTACGAGCACGGTTCATTTTTTGAATAGACAGAATAAACATTTGCCGTTTCAGGGCGATCTGATTCCCTATGTGTATCTTCATGAAGTCTTTCAGACGCAAGAACAAGGATTAGAGAAGCAGAAAGTCATTGTTATCAACAAGTATGGGCGGCGTTTTGCGGTCATTGCGGATGAGATTATTGGCGAGTATCAGGCTGTCATTAAGCCTATTGGCATCTTATTTCATGAGATAGATTTTATATCTGGAGCCAGTATTTTGGGTAATGGCGGGATAGCCCTGCTAATAGATACAGGGAAGCTCATCAATTTGATTACACCAAACTAAATAATATATGGATACCTATTTAACTTTTGTTTTAGGGGAAGAGTGTTTTGCTGTGTCGGTTTCCAATGTTCTGGAAGTATTTCAGAAGCAGCCTGTTACGAAGATACCTCGGACTCCGGAGCATATTTTGGGGATTATCAATTTTCGGGGCGAGATACTGCCTGTTGTAGATACCCGGTGCAAATTTTCCCTGCCGGCCAGCCCGGAAGATAAGCACATTGTAATTGTTTTTGAGACCAATACCATCCCTAAGCTGACCATAGCAGCTACTGCCGATGCCGTACAGGGTGTCATAGACATTTCTTCGGAAGAAATAAAGCCGGTCCCGGAACTCGGGCTGAGCTACAACGTAACGTTTATCCAAGGAGCAGTCCGCAAAGACGAAACCTTCATTCTGATGCTGAATATAGATAAAGTATTTTCAGCCAAAGACCTCGCCGTAGTACAAGAAATTCAACCTACGGAAGAACAAACACAACATTAAAACTACTAAACCATTAACAATAAGAATATTATGAAGAATTTAAAGATTTCTACCAAGCTCAGTATTTTGGCTGCGTTTGCCATCTCGGTTACGCTGATTATCGGCATTTATGGCTCGTATGGGATTAACAAAGAGGATAAATACATCCAAACTATTTATACCAACCACGTAACGCCCATCGTATATCTGAAAAAGCTTTCTGACACATACTTTTATGCCTTAGATGCGGTTAATAAAGCCCAGAAGGGATTGATTCCATGGCAACAAGCTGCCGATAAGTTGGGGGAGTTGAACTCCATAGCG
>JAIXKT010000030.1:0-5188 GCA_026932145.1 Bacteroidia bacterium | reverse complement strand
AAAAACTACCAAGATGCTTTAGTTATCTATATCATTTTGATACTCCTTTCTGGGGGTGTTTTGGGTACGTTATCCTACCAGATTATCACGAGTATAAACAGTAATGTAAGGCGGGCTATGACCATATCCAGCCGAATTGCTTCCGGAAATTTGAATATAGATGATTTGAAATCCAATGAGAAAGACGAGATAGGGGAGGTTATAGATTCGTTTTTCACGATTCGGAAGAAAGTGGAGGGGATTGTAGATTCGGTAAGTTTATACATAGACAAGACGCAAGTAGGTAAAGTAGATGAGTTTAATGCCAATGAGAAGGAATTTGAGGGAGCTTATCGGGACATTGTTGTGGGCTTAAATGCGGCTGCCCGTGCTACGATGAAGCCTTTGCGGGAGATCTTGACAATATTACAACGGCTTTCAGTAGGCGATCTAAACCAGAAGATGGCCACTGCCGGCTATGCCGGAATATGGTTAGAGACAGCCGAAGCTATGAACCAGATTATCAACGCCAACATTTCGGTATTAGAAAACACGAAGCGGATAGCACAAGGCGAAGTCGTTATCAACATACGCCCCCGTTCAGAAGCCGATGAACTATTAATATCCTTGAACGATATGGCTCAGAAACTCAACGAGATAGCGGTTCAGATTTATGATGCTGCGGAATATGTAACTACGGGTAGCCAGGAGATTAGCAGCACGTCCTTAGAGATAGCCCAAGGAGCTACGGAACAGGCTACGGCTACAGAAGAAATAACGGGTTCAATAGAGGAAATCACCACAGCTATTCAGCGCAATAGCGATAATGCACGGGAGACAGAACATATCGCTAAGGAGACAGCACAAGGCATCGTTAGCGTAAGCTCCTCTACCGAAAACAGCATCGTAGCGATACGGGATATTGTATCGAAGATCAGCATTATCAACGACATAGCAGAGAAGACGGATATTTTGGCTATCAATGCGGCGATAGAAGCAGCTCGGGCAGGCGAGCACGGCAAAGGATTTGCCGTAGTAGCAGCCGAAGTACGCAAACTGGCAGAAATAAGCCAACGCTCAGCCAAAGATATTAACGAACTATCTAAGACCAGCTTAGAAGTAGCCGAAGAAACCGGGCGACTCATGCAGGCAATTATCCCGAACGTCCAAAAAACAGCCTTATTGGTACAGGAAATAACGGCAGCCAGCAACCAGCAAAGCTTGGGCTCTACACAGATACTAAAGGCAATAGAACAGCTATCTTTGGTAGTGCAACAAAACTCGGTAGCTGCCGAAGAAATGAGCACCAACAGCGAAGAACTATCAAGCCAAGCAGAAATGCTCAAAGGAGTAGTATCGTTTTTCAAAATAGACAGGCACGCAGTAGTCTCCAGAATAACAGATAAGCGTAACCAACAAAAAAATACCCTGAAAAAGAAAAAACTATCCAAAGCAGGATCATTTCAACATGATTTTGACTACTAAAATCAGCGATTAATAACATCAATCAATACTGAATTGATATTACGAATTATCAAGTAGTTTGATTTTTTATAGCCCACTATTTTATAGTGGGCTATATTTTTGCAATTGCCTAAATTATTTTACAGTTTTCCGATATTTAGATATAAAATTCGGTACATTTGCGTTTTTGAGAGGGTTACGTATGAAGTTTTGGGTAGGGTTGCTGGTTTGTTTTGCCTGTTTTGGTTCAATATTCGGGCAAACTACGGCACCCAAGTATAGTAATGATTTTTTGAAAATTGGCGTAGGGGCAGCGGCAGCAGGCATGGGGAATGCTCAGGTAGCGTTTGCTAAGGATGCAACAGCCGGATACTGGAATCCTGCCGCGCTGATGCACAGTACCAAAGCTCCCCAAGTAGCGCTGATGCACTCCGAATACTTTGCCGGAATAGCAAAATATGACTACGGCGCATTTGCAACCCGAATTCAAGGAAATAGACACTTCGCCGCCAGCTTCATCAGAATAGGAATTGATGACATCCCAAACACCCTAAACCTCCGAGATGGCAATAGCTTTAATTATGACCGGATAACGTCATTTTCCGTAGCCGATATGGCTCTCTTAGTGTCCTATGCCCAAGACCTCGAATTTTTAGAAGGATTATCGGTAGGCGGAAACGTAAAAATAATCAACAGAATTACCGGCAAATTTGCAACCGCATGGGGGTTCGGTATAGACTTAGCCCTTCATTATCAGCGAGAAAAATTAAAACTCGGCCTTGTCCTTAATGATGTAACGACAACCTTTAATGCATGGTCATTTAATACAGAAACCTTTGAAGAGGCTTTTAGAGTTACCGGTAATGCTATCCCACAAAATTCCATAGAACTCACTTTGCCCTCTGCCAGAATGGGCGCAGCCTACTCTTTTTTTCCCGAAAAAAAAATCAACTTAACTGCTGCCGCAGATTTAGATTGGTACTTTGATGGAAAAAGAAACAGTATAATCAGTTTAGGTGCAGCTACCATAGACCCCAAAATAGGCTTAGAAACTACCTACAAGAATTTGGTTTTTCTGCGTGCCGGTGCTATGAACTTCCAGCGAGTACCGGATATAGACGGCAAAAAACGACTAAACTTATTTCCAACCTTAGGAGCAGGGCTGCAGTTTAAAGGCGTACGAATAGACTATGCCTTAGCCAACATCGGCGACTTTAAGCAAAACCTATTTTCACACTTATTTTCCTTGCAGTTTATCATTGATAAATCTTTGTATTAAATGCGACGTATCGCATTTTTTGCAAACTATAAATTTGGTTCCGTATCCTATTTTGCATTACGGGCACTTCGTTCCATTGTAGAAGAAGTGGTCGCTTTTTCCCCTGATGTATTACCAAACAATGAAGAAAATATCATTCTCTGCCCGATATTAGCTCCTGTAAAACAAATTCTGACGGAAATGGGCGGTAGCTTTGATGCCGTCATTGTGGTAGAAACCAATCAATTTCCGCTGCTATTGGTTACAGATATTCAGGGCTTAGAAATACCAATAGCTTGGTGGGGAATAGATACACACTTGCATTTTCGCTGGCATAAAGAATATACAAAACTGTTTGATTATGTATTTTTAGCCCAGTTAGATTATGTGTATCCGGTTTCGCGTTATGCTGGGATGCCGGTTCATTGGCTACCCTTAGCTGCTGACCCGGATTTCCACAACGATTATTATCTGGATAGGGTTTATGACGTTAGTTTTGTTGGGAATATCAGCCCGAAGCGGCAGCGTTTTTTTCGTAAATTATCTGCTCAAACGCCGGTTCATTTATTTTCGGGAAAAAGCCCTGTTGAACTCGGTCAGATTTACAGCCAAAGTAAAATTGGCTTAAATTCAATTACTTATGAAGACTTAAATGCACGTATTTTCGAGGTTATGGCTTGCGGTGCTCTCCTGATAACGCCGGAAACACAAGCCGGCCTTCCCAACTTATTTATCCCCAATAAACAATTGGTTACCTATAGCAAACACACGCTTGAAAACACCATCAAACATTACCTTATTGATAGAGTTGCTCGGGAAGAAATCGCCTTAGAAGGTTTTCACGCCGTTCATACAGCACATACCTATGAAAAAAGATGCCTTCAGATGCTGGATATTATTGCGAACGGAAAAACCAAAAAGAAATCAGATTGCTATTTATCACCGGAAGTAGAAATTGCACTTGCCTGGGTGTATCAACACCGCTATTTTCGGTATTATCCTAAAAGTATGGCACTTTTTAGAAAAAACTTACTCTTACATCCATTCACAACAATCCAAGCCATGTTTCGTTACGTAATTGCTTATGGGTGGCAAAAATGGCATAGATTTAAGGCAGAAAAATAGCATTAACATTTCGCTAACAGCAGTTTTTGATGGTGTATTAAGAAAGGCCATGCGTTGTTTTTTTTATATTCTAAAGCCCAAAACCAAAACATCATCGGTTTGCTCTCTTGTGTTTTTCCATTGGTCAAATGCTTGAAATAGATGTTCTTTTTGCTCTTTTTCTGGATTGGAGGAGATTTGAATTAGTAAATCATAAAATTTTCGGGACTTAAATTTTTGGTTTAGAGGGCCGCCAAATTGGTCTGCATATCCATCAGAATTCATATAAAACATATCTCCTGTTTCTATTTCTACTGGTCTGCTAATAAAGTTTTTATGTTGAAATTGGTCGCCTCCTAATGGGTATTTTTCGCCTGATAATTTTGTAAATTCTCCCTTTGAAATCTTAATTAGGGGGCGGTTAGCGGAGGCATATTTTAAGTTTTTATGATTTAAGTCCATACAAACAGCAATAACATCCATTCCGTCATGAATGGTGGCAGATGACGAATGATAATCTTGCTTTAAAACCTTTTTGAGTTCAAAGTCCACTTCATTTAGAGCTTCAGCGGGTTCCATGATTCCTCGTTCTTCTACAACTCTGATAAATAATTGCATTGCTAAAATACTCAGCATAGCACCCGGAACGCCGTGCCCGGTACAGTCTCCTACTACGAGAAATAATTTATTTCTTCGTTCATGAAACCAATAAAAATCACCACTTACATGATGTTGAGGCCGAAATAAAATAAAAGATTGCGGGAAAAAAGAAGCTAATTCGGTTTCTGTTTTAAAAATAGCATTTTGTATCCGCTTGGAATAAATAATGCTATCTAATAACATCTGGTTAGACTCTTGTAATTTATGACGGGCTTCTTCTAAGTGCTTATTTTTTTCTTGTAGTTCATGGGTTAAACGGGCTATTTTTAGATGTGTATCTAACCTTGCAATAACTTCATCTTTATTAAATGGTTTAGATATAAAATCTACTCCACCTACCGAAAAACCGTGTACTTTGCTTTCTGAATCATTTAGTGCAGATAAGAATAAAACAGGCAGATTTCTTGTTAATTCATTGGATTTTAGCGTTTTACAAACCTCATAACCATTCATTCCGGGTAAATTAACGTCTAAAAGAACCACATCAGGAGACATCCTTTCGGCTATTTTGATTGCTCGTTCACCATTCATAGCAACTAAAACTTCGTAAGGTAAACCATCTAAAGAATCTGTCAGAACCTGTACATTCATCGGATTATCATCCACAATTAAAACTTTCGGCTTATAGGGTTCCATATTAAATTAAAAATTAAAAATTAAAAATTAAAAATTAAGAGGTTGTTTAAAAATGGTGTAAAAATTGTTAAATTATTTAATATCACA
>JAIXKT010000029.1 GCA_026932145.1 Bacteroidia bacterium | reverse complement strand
ATCAAAATTTATTTTGAACGGGAGAAAATTTGGGCTTTTTTAAAATTTAGAGGTTGTGCAACACGCTCAAGATAGCTAACCCCAGTCTAAAAAACAAAGGTTATCCCCAAAAATAATGTGCTTTATATTAAGAAGCATTTTTTCCCCAAAATAGCGCTGTTGCCGTAGCTGAAATATATTTTTGTGCTATGGATTATAGCTTTCGCCATTTTCTGTTTTTGTTATGCTTCTGTGTAATGTTTTCGGACTTAAATGCCCAGAAAAACAACCCTCTTGCAGGAAAAGACACTATGCTGCTGGAAAAAGAACGCCAAGAAGAAATTATAATTGGCTCGAAAATCAATCTGGATATTCCCGAACCTAATGTTTCTAAATTAGAGACAAAGCCATTGAGTTACAATCCTATAGAGACTAAGTTTATGCCAACTTTTCCGGCTCCGGCTATCACACCAACGCCGCTTCCTAAGCCTAAGTGGGAAAAACTATTGCCCAATTACTTAAAGTTTGGCTACGGACGGTTTGACAACCCTTTTCTTCAACTGTTTCTATCCAATGGCCGCAATGATGATTATGATTGGGGCATTCATGTAGATTATTCCAGCCTCCAAAACCAATATCTGCCCAACACAAAACGGAGTCAGCTAAAACTCTCTGCCAAAACAAGTTATTATTTAGCCAAACACACACTTTCAGCTCAAATTTATTACAACCGAACGGGATACCGGTATTTTGCAGATACTACATCAGATAGAGATAGATTGCCTTTTCCGGATTTTGAAAATTGGTTACAATCATTTGGGTTTGTGGCTAATCTCGGGAGTAATTTTTCCGCCACCCAAAAGGTAATTCACAATACTCGCCTGAATATCAATCACTTTTCTACTAAATCTAATCTAAAAGAACTTTCAGTTGGTATTAGCCCAAGCCTTACTATCAAGATTGATGACCAATTAGGAATAATACTTCCGCTTTCGGCTACGTATTACAAAGCAAATCAGCAGTTTAGATTTCCGTCTATTACAGACACTTCTTACAACCGGATAGCGTTAGATTTCCAGCCGCAAGTTCGATATGATTTGACAGACCAGTTTCGGATTCAAGGTGGGTTTCGGTTAAGCAACCTATCTTTTGGGGATAGCAGCGTATTTCGGTTTGCCCCAATAGCAGAATTAAGCTACTTGGCTGTTCCAGATATTCTTACACCTTATGTGTCTTATTCCGGAGGCTTGATTGTTAATACATTAGAAAGTATTCTTCAAGAAAATCGGTATCTATATCAATCTTTCAATGTACTACCGGGTTCAGAAAAACTTAATCTCCGCATTGGCGTACGCGGGAGTACCGGACAGGGAATTAGCTATGACGTAGCTTTCCATACCCGAAACGTAGAACAAGCTGTTATTTTTGCTACTCCTAAAAGTGTAGATTCATCAACGTGGATGCCAAATTTAGGATACCTTATTCCTATCTATGAGAAAAACTTTAAGCAAACTGGATTCACAGCAGAATTTAACTATGATTCACAACTAAAAACTCGCGTTAATGCCAAAGTTAGTTATTACAACCTAAAAACCAGTAACTTACAAGCCGCCTTTCATTTACCGGCTCTTCGGATGCAATTTAGCGGATCCTATCGCTTTGCTGACAAACTAACCGCAACTATTGGAGGAGCATTTGTAGGCAGTAGAGCTATGGCCTACGACCAGAGTACGCAAAAATTAATAACCGAAAATGGCTTTTTAGATTTATTCACACATATAGATTACCGCTTCTCTAAACGTTTTTCGGTGTTTATAGCAGCAAATAACTTACTCAATACCAAATACTATCGTTGGTATGGCTACCAAGAACGTCCTTTTGACTTTAAAGCGGGAGGCGCAATAGCTTTCTAAAAGAAAAAGTTTATACCCCGCAAATCATTTAAACCGACAAGTTTTTTTACGGATTTTTTGTCTGTACTAACTTTTTTTATAAATTGCCACGTATTTTTTGAAATTTTTATGGAAGACTTACAAGTGTACTACGACATCGTAGAAAAATTTATTACTAACTTAGGCATTGATCCTGCGGGCTGTAGAGGTGAAAAACCCGGACAATGGAATTTAGTGAAAGGATCTGCTCCCGTTTGGGTTGATATTTTCTATTTAGAAAGCGAAAAACGTTCCTATTTTCAGACGATGTCTCCAATATGCTATATGCCAGCGGGTAATCAAGTTGCATTTATGCAAGAATTATTGGAAACGAACCACCAGCTTTTTGGCGTAGCTTTTACAAAATACAATGACGTAATCTATATCAAAATGATACGCGAAGTTCGTGGCTTAGACTATGACGAAGCTGCTGATATGATTTTCCGTATTGGAAACTATGCAGACCATTACGACGACCAATTAGTGCAAAAATATGGTGCAAAGCGCACTTCATAAAATTTCATTCACGCTCAAAACATTACAGAATCTTAGTAATTCCTGCTGATGCAAGAATTACGTTGGAATCCAGTGCATAAATGGTGGGTGATGTTGGCTACAAATCGTCAGCATCGCCCCTTAATGCCTCAAGGCTGGTGCCCATTTTGCCCCAAAAGCACTAAAGTACCGGATGACTACCAAGTTTATGTTTATCCAAATGACTTTCCGATACTTCTTACTAAACCAAGCACCCCTAATCCAGAAATTTCACTAAATCCTGAAAATCAGGATTTAGTAGATAGAATCTTTCAAAAGAAACCTTCTATTGGGCAGTGCGAGGTTATCTTGTATTCTCCGGATCATTTTGGCCGCTTGTATGACTTATCGGAAAAACATCTGCTGCGGTTAGTACAACTTTGGCAAAACCGCGTTGATGAACTAAGCAGAAATCCTGATTTTAACTATATTTATATCTTTGAAAATCGTGGGGAAGCAGTAGGCGTAACCATGCCTCACCCACATGGACAACTGTATGCTTACCCATTCATTCCCAGAAAGATGCAAGAAGAATTAGATTTTTGCTCTAACTATAATCTTGCCAATCATCGTAATTTTCACGATGATTGGCTCTTGGCAGAAAAGGCTGTTCAGTCAAGAATGGTTTTTGAAACAGATTCTTGGGGCGTTTTTGTTCCCTTTTGGGCAGAATATCCTTACCAACTTACTGTAATTCCGAAAAAAAAGTTCTTAACTTTATCGAACTTTACAACAAATGATTTGTTAGCTTTTGGAAAGCTACTACAGCAAATTGTTTGGATGTATGACCAAATTTATCAATCTTTATTTCCTTATATGATGGTTTTTCATGCTGCCCCGATAAATACCGGTAAAGATTATTCTTATTACCGGTTTCATGTTGAGTTTTACCCTCCATTACGTACTGCAAACACTCAAAAATTTAATGCTTCTTCAGAAACAGGAGCTTGGGTACACGGAAATCCAACCTCTCCTGAAGAAAAAGCGCTTGAGATGCGTACCATAATCCAGCAATATAATGAACAGTCCTAAGTGGTTATATTGGCTAAAACGAATGGGGGTTGGTGCTTTTCTCTTTTTTTTAATAAAGGGAATTGTCTGGTTATTAGCGTTATGGCTGGGAAAAGAAGTTATTACTAAATGGGTCGGATGAATGTAGATACTTATTTAGACATTCAAACATTTTTATCCAATGCCCGGAATTATTGCATTATAGACGTTCGTTCACCGGACGAGTTTCTGGCTGGGCATATTCCTGATGCTATAAATATACCGCTATTTTCAAATACCGAACGAGCTTATTTGGGAACTATTTACCATAAATCAGGAAAAAATAATGCCATTGATGCAGGGTTTAACTTATTAGGAAGTAGATTAGCGGATTTAGCTCGGCAATTACGTGCGGCAAATTCTTCCGGAAAACTATTTTTATACTGCTGGAGAGGCGGAATGCGCAGCAAATCAGTAGCTTGGTTAGCAAGCCAATATGGAATTGATACCTATCTGCTGCGAGGAGGTTACAAATCATTTAGAAATTGGGTTTTAACCAGCTTGGATGCAGATTTTGCTCTTGTGGTATTGAGTGGCTTTACCGGAACGGGAAAAACTATGTTGCTGAGCAAACTTGCAGATGCCCAAGAACCGGTAATAGACTTAGAAAAGTTAGCTAACCATAAAGGCTCTGCTTTTGGAAATTTAGAAAATATCCTGCAGCCAAGCCAAGAGCATTTTGAAAACCTGCTTGCTCATTCTATTAGATTATTAGACCCCAAAAAATATTTTTGGATAGAAGATGAAAGCCGAACAATCGGTAAATTAACCATACCGGAAGGAGTTTGGAATTCTATGCGAAAAGCCCCTATCGTTCAGATAAACAGCAGCTTAGAAGAGAGAACACGCTATTTGGTTGAATGTTATGGAAAAATATCTTCGGAAAGTTTACAAACTGCATTTCAAAAAATTCAGAAAAAATTAGGACCACAAGCAATCCAACAAGCTATTAACGCTATTCAAAGCCAAGATTTAGCCCAAGCCTGCCAAATCGCCTTACGTTATTATGACAAAACATACGCTACCGGCTTGCAAAACCGTGAAAATACCAGAATAGAAGCTGTTTATCCGAAAAATCAGCCGACTGAAATATTATTGCAGGAACTAATCAAAGCCAAAGATGTGCTGATAGAATCAACGAGATTGCCCTTTTAGCAAATGTGCTTTAATGATAGAGGCAACCGAACGAATCTCTAAGAAACTATTTTTCAATATAATAGAGCGTGGATGAGTATTTGTAGCGATTATCTTTTTTATTAATCCGCTGCTTTGTAGTATATCAAGAGAATTATCCGGTAAAATGGCATGGGTGCAGACGGCAAAAATATCCTTAGCACCATACTCTTGATAAGCTTTTGCTGCCTTGAGTAATGAGCCTCCGGTTCGTATCATGTCATCATAAATTACCACTGTTTTGCCAGACACATCTGCATTGATTCCGGTTACTTGGGTTTCTTTGCCACTAAGGCGTCTTTTATAAACAAAAGCAGCCTCAATTTCCATATCTTTTGCTAAAGATTCTATCCACTTGGCTCTACCGGAATCTGTTGAGGCCAAAACAAAGTTTTTACCACCCAAAGAAGTAGCAGCTTCAAGCACAACTTGCTTGCAATATAGATGGTGTGGCGCAATCGGGAGTTGAAAATAATACGGAATCCCCTCAGCATGAAGGTCTAATAGGGTAAATTCAATAGGTTTATTTCCATGCGGTAAAGCCGATAAAATATTGGCGCGGTTCTTGGCCTTAACGATTTCACCCGACTTTACAGAACGTTCCATAGTTGAATAGCCAAAGTATGGGATAATAATTTGCAGCCGTCTGCAACCGCCCATAACCAATGCCGTTGCCAAATCATAAAGCTCTACAAGGTCGTAATCTGTGGGAGTTCCAGCAATAAGAGCCACTTCCTTATCGGCTACATCATCTATAATTCGATGATACAACTCCCCATCCGGGAAAATCTTGCGCTCAATTAATCCTTGCTCAAAATTATGATGACTTAATAATTCATCAGCAAGATATTGATAGGATGCTATAGCGTATAATAACATGGTTTAAAAATAGCCGGTTGTTTTTTTAATAGTTAAAAAGTTCAGAAACATCTTGTTTTAAAGAGTCAACCGCTTGCTGAATCAAAGAGGGTTCTAATTCCGGTGCAGACGTGATTAGAATTTTAGCTAACTCGATAGCCGGAGATTCGGGCGGTAAAGAGGCTGAACCTTGATTGATAAATGAAATTATTTGTTCTTTTGCGCTGGTAACCAATCCCCAAGATTTAGCAGAAACATAAAGTTGCTGAACGATATTATGCTGAAATTCTGCTTTAATTTCTTCAACTAATTGAGCACGAAATAGTTCTACGGGTTTGTTATTTGGGTCGCAGCGCTGAATTAAGGGGATAATTTCTGTTCTTGTTAAAAACAAAATAATACGCTCATGAGCAGCTATTTTCATCGGAACATAGGTAGCAAATGCTTTCAGCCTAAGTCTGCGGAGGTCTTTTAACTCTGCTTGGCGGTGCATAGACCGAAAAACTATCCATGCCATTAATAGACACAAGGCTGCTGGTATCGCAGAACGAATGCTTTCTGCAAGAATAGTTTCCCAACTCATAATCGAGGAGAAAAATTTAATTAAAAACGAAGACCAATAATAGCTTGAACCATGATAGTACCCAAATTGGGGGATTCACTAACTACCATCAAACTTTTATTTACCCTAAGTTCTAACTCTAAAGTACTTCCAAGATGTGCTCCAATGCCGGCATGAAGCCCCATGCTCATTTTAGTCTTAGGCGGCACATTTATATTTTGGTGGCTTTCGCTTCCTGAAGCGGCATTTTGGTAAGTAAAAAAGTCAGTTTTGTTTAGATTCATGAGTGCTGGCATAAAGTATGGTCCGGTGGAAAGGTAAAATTTACTTGGTTTCACGTACCAGCGGAGCATTACGGGCAGGTAAGCCGAAACTACGCCATAATTTACTTTGCCGTGTATAGAATCTGTGGCAACCCGTGTGTGGTAGAGTGTATGTGTGTAAACAAAAGAAGCGGAGTTGTAAGAAAAGAACAGTCCTGCTCCTACGTTCCAGCGTTTGTTATCAGACGCCCAATGGCGGCATACGCCTAACATGCCTCCAAACCCCGGCTTGGTATTTTCTACTACGTGATAATCATAATTTCCATAGCCACCAATTTTTCCCTGCTGGCTGCTGTGCAAAAAGGTAATTTGCGGAGCAATAGCTAACTCCCAAGGTTTGGAAACAGAATACCTATCATCATAGGCTTCAAAGTGGTACTGAAAATTTGGATCATTACCGGTTGTATTTACCGGCGGTGAGTCAGGGGCTGCTGTATCTTGTTCAGATTGTTTTTGGGACTTAGCAGTCTTTTCTTTTTTAGGTTTAGTTTCTTTTTCCGATTTCCCTTTTTGTGCAAAAGCAAATCCGGTAATAAAGATACCGAGCAATGTGGCTATAAGTAACTGATTAATAACTTTCTTTTTCATTGGGAAAATTGCGATTTTTAACATCTTGGCTATAGGCTTGGAAAGAAGCCTTCATTGAATCATATAAATTATTGTAGCGGCGTAGGAATCGGGGGGCAAATTCGTGGGTGATCCCGAGCATATCGTGGGTTACTAATACTTGGCCGTCACATTCAGAGCCGGCTCCGATTCCGATAGTCGGAATAGAAATCAAACGGGTTACTTTTGCTGCCAATGAGGCCGGTATTTTCTCTAAAACTATAGCAAAACAACCGGCTTCTTCTAATAACTTAGCATCTTCCAATAACCGAGCGGCTTCGATTTCTTCTTTGGCTCTTACTACATAAGAACCAAACTTATAGATACTTTGCGGAATAAGCCCTAAATGCCCCATTACCGGTATTCCGGAGGCCGTAATTCGTTTGACGGATTCTAATACATATTCTCCGCCTTCTAACTTAATAGCGTGGGCTCCGGATTCTTTCATAATTCGGATAGAGCTTTTAAGTGCATTTAAGGAATCCCCCTGATATGTTCCAAAAGGTAAATCTACCACAACAAGAGATCTTGTTACGCCTCGTACTACTGATGAAGCATGATAAATCATCTGGTCTAAGGTAATGGGCAAGGTCGTTTCATGGCCGGCAATAACATTAGAGGCTGAATCTCCAACCAACAATACGTCTATTCCGGCATCATCTAAAATCTGGGCAAATGAAAAATCGTAGGCAGTGAGCATCGAAATCTTCTCTCCCCGCGCTTTCATCTCGGATAGAGTGTAAGTAGTTATTTTTTTGGGATTTGGTTTATGGATAGACATACACTTACAATCGGGCAAAGATACAAACCTTTAAGGAATTCATTTACCGTTCAGATACATTTATTGGCAGATAATTTTCCAGATTATACTCAAATATCCATATAACTTCTTTGAGTAGTTACGATGATGTAAGAAATAGTCAGGAAGGTTTTACAAAAAGGCTTTTTAAGCGGTAGTAAATTAAGTTATAGAGAATTATGAAATGGTTTAGGGTTGTTGTAGCTAATCCATAATGTTTAGTCATGATTTTCCACCGATCAAGAAGTGATTCAATACGATTTTTAGCTGAAAATCCCCCCTCTAAGTAGCGACATAGGGGTAAATGTGTGTTTAAAGTACTTTGGGCTTTTTGAAGGCTGCGAATAGCCCAGTCAATATCTGCTGAATAGGGATGAGATAAGTCATAAAATGCTGCAATAGAACGTCTTATGATTAATGCTTGGTGGCATACTACCATTCCCGTTTGCATAGATTTCCATGTAAGGGCTTCGGGAACTTGTAGTCTTCTCATACCTAAGAAATTTCCGGTTTCATCCACAATAGCAGCTGTTCCGTACAAAGCGTCCTCTCCACGCCATTGTTGTATAGCTTTTGTTAATGTTTCAGGCTCATAAATAGTATCGCCTGCGTTCATAAACCACACGAAATCTCCGGTAGCATTCTGCAAACCTTTATTCATTGCGTCATAAATTCCTTTATCTGGCTCTGAAACAACTATCTGAATTTCAGAACGATATTGGTTAATAATTGAGGGTGTTTTATCCGTAGAACCTCCGTCAATAATGATATATTCTATGGCCGGATACGTTTGATTGATGACACTGAGAATGGTTTTTTCTAAATATTTTTCTCCATTATAGACAATGGTAATGATTGATACTTTGGGTTGGTTCATACCGGGTTATAGGGAGTATCTATATCTGGAAAGTAGATTACTTCTTTTACCCAAGATAGATTTTTAAGATATGCTATTGTTGTGTGTTTAAGGCCGGAGTCCATTTCTAATATTAAGCTGGCGAGGTTGTTTTTGGCTTTTCGGGTAACGGTCATGGTTGCAATATTGCAGTCGTCATGTGCTATTATGTCTGTAATGAAAGCAATACTTCCTTTTATATCGTCAGCGAAGATAATCAATGTGTGTAGTTGGGCTGTAAAATTGCAGGAGAAATGGTTTACTTCGATAATAGATATAAGTCCGCCCCCTCTGGAGATACCAATTATTTCTACTTCTTTTTGATTCGTAGAGGCTTTTATCCGGACGGTGTTTGGGTGGGGCATTGCCTGAGAAATAACCGGTTTAAACGTAAAGTTTATATTTTGCTCTATGGCAATTTGTAATGCTTCTTTGATTTTGGGGTCATCGGTGGCATAGTCTAAGAGGCCGGCTAATACGGCTCTATCGCTGCCATGCCCTTCAAAGGTGGTGGCAAAAGAATTGTAAAACGTAACCAGTACGGTTTCAGGTTTTGCTCCTAATATTCTTCGTGCTACGCGCCCTATCCGAACTACTCCTGCGGTGTGTGAACTCGAAGGACCAATCATAACGGGTCCTATCATATCAAAAATACTGCTCCTTTCTGTCATGTTATTATTTTTTTATACTACGCATTGCTGCAAAGGCAGCTTTTAAGTTTTCGCGGGGCATCTGGGTAGCCATATAGTTAAACATACCCGCACTAAGTCTTTCGCCTCCGTCTATACTAATACATTCTCCAGTGATATATGGTGCCATATCTGACATTAAAAATACCACTAAATTGGTTAATTCTTCGGGTTTCCCATATCGTTTCATGGGTAGGTTACTGAGATACGTAGATTCAAAGCTACTATCGGGCATTAGCCGAGACCAAGCTCCTTCTGTTGGGAAAGGTCCCGGAGCTATTGAGTTTACCCTAATGTTGTAAGTTGCCCACTCGTAGGCCAAAGTGTTGGTTAGTGCATACACACCGGCTTTGGCGCAAGCTGATGGAAGCACAAAAGCGCAACCCGTTTCGGTATAAGTTGTTACAATATTCAAGATAACTCCCGGTTGCTTCTTGGCTATCCAATATTTAGCTGCGTTTTGAGTGCAATTAAACGTTCCGTGGAGTACAATATCTACCACAGTTTTAAACCCGTTAGGTGAAATATCTTCTGATGCAGAGAGAAAATTTCCGGCTGCGTTGTTAATTAATCCATCAATAGTTCCAAAATCTGAAGCAATTTGTTTAAATGCTGATTCTACTTCGTTATAGTTACGGACATCTAATGTATAAGCATTAGCTCTGCAACCCATTGATGCTAATTCTTCTTTTGCAGATTGCAAAACAGATTCTCGCCTGCCACAAATGGCAATATTAGCTCCTACCTTTGCCATAGCTTTTGCCATAAAGAAGCCTAAACCGCTCCCGCCTCCGGTAACTATAATGGTTTTCCCTTTTAGGGTATTTTCCTGAAACATTTCTTGAAGTAATGAAGTAAAAAACAAAACTACATTTTTTTGGGGCTTCTATTTAAGTGCAGCTTGATTGTTTTTGCTATAAGCTTATTGAAAACAGGAATGGCTGCCTTTTGGGCAGCCATTCCTGTTTTTAAACTTTTGACTTTGATTAAGATTCCTTAGATTTTTTGGAGCAGCACTTATTTTCGGATGGGCAAGATTTTTTGCTTCCTGAACAAGCACCATTACCAGCACCTTTCTCGTCGTTAGAAACTACTTTGTAGTCACAACCAGCACTTTTAACAGTAGAAGTAATGCGTGAGCAGCATCCGATTTTTGACTTTTCATAGACAACTTTAACAGTTCCCTCTGCAACGTTTATATCAACATCGGTAATGCCTTCTACTTTCAATAAAGACTCTTTCAGTTTGTGGGCTTTCTTTTCTGAACCTTTAACTTGGCTCACATTTAAAACCATTACTGAAGATTCGTCTCCACCTAAGATGAAAGACTCTGTAGCACAACCTACACAGGGTGCAGCTTGAACACGAACTGTAGTAAATACTACGAATAAAGCAAATAATAATACGAGATTCTTCATAATTTTCTGTAAGAATACAATTAATGCACAAATATATAACTTTTTTTGCTACCAAAAATATAATTTATAAAAAATAATTTGCGAATTTTTGGTATAACCATAATTAGAAACTACTTACAATTTAAGTTAGCTTAACTCAATACCAAAATCAGAGAAATAAGCAACTTGTAAAAGAACTTGTTTGCCTATGCTTTGTATTTTTATCTTAGTTTTGAACCAGTTTTATGAAAATATCGCTTAATGGAGGAAGCTGTTGGCTAAAAGAAATTATGGTGTTTTTTTGAATTATCTCGCTCAAAATATCTTTTATAGTAGTATTTTCTAACAATGTAAAACTTAACCGATTGGGTGTATGTACAGTAACATTCAAGCGTGAATCTGTTGATAACCAATCACATACATCTAATGTTTCTAATTGATATGATTGATTCCAAAAACGGTATTTTAGCTCTTTGATGGTATCGTTTACCAAAATACGTCCTTGGTGTATCAGCACAACTTGGTCGCAAAGGTATTCAACTTGCTCCATCCGGTGGGTAGAAAAAATTATCGTTGTTCCCTTACTTTTCAATTCAAAAAGAATGTCTTCTATTATTTTTGAATTTAATGGGTCTAATCCGGAAAAGGGTTCATCTAATATCAGTAATTTGGGGCTATGGGCAACCGTAGCTATAAACTGAACTTTTTGCTGCATTCCCTTAGAAAGTTCTCCTAACTCTTTACTTGCCCAATCTTCAACCTGAAATCGCTCTAACCAGTAGTCAATACGTGTTTTGGATTCGAGAGGGGAAAATCCTTTTAGCTGGAGTAGGTATGATAATTGGTTGAAGAGTGTATCTCTACGATATAAGCCGCGTTCTTCCGGCATATAACCAACTAATTGTCGGTGTTTTTCCTGTAATATTTCTCCTTGAAAAAGAATACTTCCAGAATCTGGATAAGTAATTCGGGTTAGCATCCGAATTAGGGTTGTTTTACCTGCCCCGTTTGGACCTAATAACCCAAATATAATGCCCTCCGGAATATCTATACTTATCTGATTAACAGCAACCTTATCTGCATAGGATTTAGAAACAGATTGAATTTGGACTACGCTGGCCATAAAATCTCGAAATCTGAGCTTATCTTATTGGATAGCTTATACGATAAAATTGTTGGTAATACGTTGCAGTTATTTGGGTACTGCTGTTATCAAAGTAAATCTAATGTAGCCGAGATGAACTCACGGTTCATTTTTGCGATGTTCGTTACTGAAATTCCTTTGGGGCATTCAGCTTCACAGGCACCGGTATTGGTGCAGTTACCAAAGCCTTCGGCATCCATTTGGGCGACCATAGCTTCCACCCGTTTTCTTCTTTCGGGTGCGCCTTGCGGCAAAATGGCTAACTGATTTACCTTTGCAGACACAAAAAGCATAGCAGAAGCATTTTTGCAGGCAGCTACACATGCTCCACAGCCAATACAAGCCGCAGAATCAAAGGCTTGGTCTGCAAGCTCTTTTCCAATTAAGATTGCGTTAGCATCTACGGCAGCACCGGTATTGACAGAAACAAAACCGCCGACAGCCATGATTCTGTCAAATGCAGACCTATCTGTAACTAAGTCTTTAATAACCGGAAAGGCTTTTGCTCGCCAAGGTTCTATGTAAATAACCTCACCGTCTGGGAAGTTACGCATAAATAGCTGGCAAGTAGTCGTTTTTTGTAGCGGCCCATGTGGGCGACCGTTTATGTATAAGCTACACATTCCACAAATACCTTCTCTGCAATCGTGATCAAAGGCTACTGGGTCTCCTCCGGATTTCAAAATAGACTCATTAACAATATCTAACATTTCCAAAAAAGATGTATCTGGAGAAATATTGCTTGCCTTATATTCTTGCAAAGATCCAGACTGATTTGCGGAAGATTGCCTCCAAATTCGAAGTGTGTAATTACGAGTGGCACTCATTATTTATAGCTGCGTTTAGTAGGTTTAACATAATCAAAAACAAGGTCTTCCTTATGTAAGACAGGTTCATTTCCTTCGCCTTGATATTGCCATGCGGCAACGTAGGTGAAGTTTTCGTCATCGCGCTTAGCTTCTCCGTCTTCCTGATATTCTTCGCGGAAATGGCCACCGCAGGATTCTTTGCGGTGTAATGCGTCAATAACCATAAGTTCTCCCAGTTCCAAAAAGTCTGACACGCGCAAGGCTTTTTCAAGAGTTACATTTAGTTCTTGTGCATTTCCCGGAATGAGTACATTTTTCCAAAAGTCTTCACGTAAAGCACGGATTTGAGCTTTGGCATATTCTAAACCTTTTTCATTTCTGGCCATACCACAGTAGTCCCACATGATTTTGCCGAGTTCACGGTGGTATTCATCGGGTGTTTTTTTTCCTTTAATACTCAGAAGTAACTTAATTCTATCATTAACTTCCTGAACTGCTTGCTGAAAGGCGGGATGATTTGCGGCGATGGTTGCGGAAGATTCACCGGCGAGGTAATTTCCGAGAGTATAAGGAATTACGAAATATCCGTCTGCAAGGCCTTGCATTAAGGCACTTGCTCCTAATCTATTGGCTCCGTGGTCAGAAAAATTAGCTTCACCAAGGGCAAAAAGTCCGGGAACGGTAGTCATCAGGTTGTAATCAACCCAGAGGCCGCCCATTGTGTAGTGAACTGCTGGATAAATCCGCATGGGAGTTTTATAAGGATCTTCATTTGTAATGTGTTCATACATTTCAAACAAGTTTCCGTAACGTTCTTTGATTTTGTCATCTCCCAGCCGGCTGATTGCGTCTGCGAAATCTAAGTAAACGGCCATCTTAGAGGGGCCAACGCCTTTTCCGAGGTCGCATTGTTCTTTGGCAGCTCTGGAGGCTATATCTCGTGGCACTAAATTACCAAAGGCGGGGTATTTTCGCTCTAAATAATAATCTCTGTCATTTTCGGGAATATCCTGTGGTTTTCGGGTATCATTGGGGTTTTTGGGTACCCATACGCGGCCGTCATTCCGTAAGGATTCGGACATAAGGGTTAGTTTTGACTGGTAATCACCGCTTACGGGAATACAAGTTGGGTGAATTTGGGTGTAGCAGGGGTTTCCAAAGAATGCTCCTTTTTTGTGGGCTTTCCATGTTGCGGTTACGTTTGAGCCTTTTGCGTTTGTAGAAAGATAAAATACGTTTCCGTAGCCGCCTGTGCAAAGTAAAACGGCATGAGCGTGGTGAGCAGAAACTTCGCCTGTTTTTAAATCTCTGACAACAATTCCTCTACATTTGCCGTCAATAATAATGAGGTCTAAGAGTTCTGTTCTGGGGTGCATTTTTACCGTACCTAAGCCAATCTGACGGCTTAGAGCGGAATAAGCTCCTAATAAAAGTTGTTGACCTGTTTGCCCCTGTGCATAAAAAGTTCTGGATACCTGTGTGCCGCCAAAGGAACGGTTATCTAAGGTTCCGCCGTATTCACGGGCAAATGGAACACCTTGCGCAACGCATTGGTCAATAATATTGACGCTGACTTCGGCTAAGCGATAAATATTTCCTTCTCGTCCTCGATAATCGCCTCCTTTTACTGTATCATAAAATAGCCGGTAAACGCTATCTCCGTCATTTTTATAGTTTTTGGCAGCATTGATACCTCCTTGTGCAGCTATGGAGTGGGCGCGGCGTGGGCTATCTTGGAAACAGAATGCACTCACTTGATAGCCTAATTCGGCTAAGGTTGCGGCTGCTGATGCCCCTGCAAGACCTGTTCCTACTACAATAACTTCAAACTTTCGCTTATTGGCCGGATTTACTAAGCGAATCGAAGACTTATATCGCTTCCATTTCTCTTCAATAGTTCCTTCCGGTATCTTAGACTCTAAATTCATGTTTGATATTATTTTTCCTAATTAATTTAAGAATGATTTTATGAAGAAAAATAATGGGATAGATGCGTATCCTGCAAATATCCCAAAGGCAAATATTTTTCCTAAGAGTTTAATGCGTTGATGAAAAGCACTTGTGGAGCTGTTTAAGCCTAATGTTTGAAAAGCACTTTGGAAACCATGACTTAGATGGAAGGCTAAAAAAACCATACAAGTAACATAAAACAGCACATAATACCAGCATTCAAACGCATTTTTTACGGTTTCGTACATTGTTTCCCCCGGTTCTCCAAAACGATGTTTGGCAAAGAAGTTTAATAAATGAACTACCACGAATATCAATATTACCATTCCGGTAGGTCCCATAATTCTTGAGAATACACTTGAATTGGCGTTAGGGTTAGAAAAGGTATATTTTTGGGGTCTGGCTTCGTTGTTTTCGCGTAACAACTTGATCGCAAAGAAAATATGGAATCCAATACCTGCTACTAATACAAGTTCCATAATTCGGATAAGCGGGCTATGTGCCATAAAATCTGCATAAGTATTAAACGCAGAGCCACCATCGGATTTGAGAAGCAGAAAGTTTCCGCTTAAATGAACAATTAAAAATGAGCATAAAAAAAGACCTGTTATGCCCACCATCAGCTTTTTGCCGATAGATGCCGCATAAAAAGGTCTGCTTTTTGTAGTTATCATATCTCCTAACTTCCTATTATTTTAGGCAACAAAGGTAAGTTTTCTTTTTGGAATTATTATCAAAAAAACCATAATTTTTGGGAGCGTTATTCTTTGTTGCTTGAGCTGGTATATCGGTATAAAAAACCGTCTTTTACATGGAATCTGCCGCTTACAATAACTCCTTCCTTAGCAAGGCTACCTTCTGTTGGCCGGTTTGAGGTCTCTTCACCTTTTAAAATTATTCTCCCCAAAGAAATTTGCTCACTATCGCTTTTTTCCTGTTGGTCAAGTTTGAGAATATGTTGAATATCTTTAAATATTTTACCAATAGAATATGTTTTCTTTTCATTGGGGGTATTAACTGCCCAGAATCCGGCAACCGCAGCATCCGAAGAGCCAATAAATACTTGAATGCCAAGGGTTTCTAAAATAAGTTGAGAATCTGGTCGAAGTTTTAAATCATTGGTAATAATGATGATATTTTTCTTCCCGATTAGTTGCTGTTTTAGTTTTCTTAAAACATACTGGTATGAAAACCACTTTCGGGCTTTAATTCCGATGGGAGGGGAGAGTTGTTTATCAAGATATGAGGTGTATTGAACATTTGTTTTGAATCCGGATTGTGCTACTTTTTTAGATAACCAGTTTAAGTAATTTACTTTATTTGTTATCCATGTAGCAAAAAGATTCATTGCAGATCCATTGGTTATCAGCACTTTTATATCTTCTTTAGATAGTATTTTGAGTGCTCTGGGGGATATTTTCAAGAACCACACAACATTGAAATAACTCATGGCTGCATAAACCCCAATTGTTCTTAGGTGAGGTTCTGCCGGGGATTTTAGTAAGCCGATATTGCTCTTTTGTGGGAAATTTTTGAATGTATCTAACCAACGTATGATTGCTTTTAGATAGTTCGTGTGTGAAATATAATATCCGCTAAAGTTATTTTTAGAATCTCGATTCCATTCAATGCAATAAATATCATTTGAGTTTATGTTTTCTCGAACAGAGCGTATTAGTGCTACATCTTCTCTCCAGAAATTTTTTCCAAGTTCTATGGCTATTTCGGCAGTAATAATTTTGTCATCTTCTGAAATTTCGTCATAGTGTTCTGTCCAAACAACAGCTATTTGGTCTTTGGGTAGCGGAAATATTTCGTTTTGAAAGTATTTGAATAGCTTATAGCTGGTGAAGATTATAACTTTGGAGGGAAGTGTTTGGGTTATTTTCTTTAGCTGTGGGATGGGGATATCTGCCGGTAGTAGAGATAGTATTGCGCCTGCATAGGTTACGGATAAGCTGCTTAATATACTGGTAGGGGTGTTTTCTGCGATTATAGTTACTACATCCGTTTTTTTTACACCTTGCTGTACCAAAAAGGCTGCTAAACATTGCTGGCGTGCATGGATTTCTTTAAAAGAATATTCTGTTTTTTTACCATCTGGGCTAACACTCACAAAGGCTACGTTTTCGGAAATATTCTGCCCGTAGCAAAATTCCCAATGCTGAACCATATTTTTGAGTTTTTTAAGCCCGTCTTTGGGGTCTGTACCCAAAATAAGAGACATAAATCTATTTTTGAGGCATCCGTTAATCTGCCGATGTTAGGTGTAGTAAGATTAGTTTAGGGATTCTGGCGTGAACTTGGTACATTAAAAATCCATATTCATGTTTTCCGTTTGCGGTATTCCAATAGACAAATTCTCCGTAGGTTTCATCTATATCCGGAATTTTTTCCCAGCTAACAAATGATCCTTTTTTAGTGGCCTTTAGGGTAACTTCGTGAACTTCGTCATCTACCATTCCTTCTGGTGAGATATTTTCGGAAGTGTAGGTTAGGGTATATTTCAGCGCTCCGTTTTCTAAACTTACCTGTAATGTTGAAATATTAGAAGCTAAGGCAGCTTGATATTTCCCTACGTATTCAACGTCCGGTAAACTCCAGACGTGCAAAGAATCTCCCGGTACACGTAAGTCTTCGATGTCATTATTATAAGTAAAGGCAGGGTAGTGCTTGTCGTGGATAATATTAATAATATCACTGCTTTCACGGGGGGATTTAATACGTGCATTGGGGTGGTCTGCCGGAATAGATTCTTGGGTAAGAGAATCTACCAAAGTTGCCTCCGTTTTAGGGCGGTTATCATAAAAATTTGCCAAATAATATCCTAATACCCAGCCGGTCTTTTTCTTAAAGGTTACTTGTACCCAATCAGATATTTTTTCGGTAATTATATTATTGTCAGCATCTTTCTCTACAAACTTGACTTTTCCTGGCATTTCAGCGGAGCAATGCAATGTTGTTCCATACAGCAAATCCATCATTACCTTTGAAGATGTATCCGGTTTTTCATAGAGTTTAATTCCATCTAATTGGGTAACATATTTAACCACAGATATTTTTTTAGGTTCTGGTTTGCAAGAAGTTAATAAAAAAAAACCTGCTAATACAGAGAGACTGTATTGGATGAACCGAAAAGACCAAAGGTATCTCATTGCTGTGGGATGTATTGGATTCGAACCAATGGCCCCTACCCTGTCAAGATAGTGCTCTAAACCTACTGAGCTAACATCCCTTAATTAACCGCGCAAAGTTACGGTTTTGTTTGTATCTAAACTTAAAAAATAGAAAAATTATGTACTTAAATAACCGGTATATTATAGCTATTATTAGCAAATGCTGTATTATTTTGTTCTGCTATTTTGGCAGGCTGAAACATTTTGCATGGTTTTTGCGTTTATATTTGCAACCAAGTTTAACTATTATATTATGAATAATTATTACGGACAACAGCGGTGGAATGAATATGATAAACCCACAGAGCATCTTTCTACAGGAGTAATAAATGATTTCCTACGAATGGTTTATTTTATTATGTCTGCGGGATTGGTAATTACTGGATTTTCTGCATACTTATTTGCCAATTATATGGAGACTAACGCAGAATTTATGCTCACGGTATTTACAACACCTTTAAAATATGTATTAATGTTTGCTCCATTAGCGTTTGTATTAGTGTTGAGTTTTGGTATTAATCGTATGAGTTATTCAATGGCTACATTGCTATTTGGTGCTTACGCGGTAGTAATGGGTTTGAGTTTATCTTTTATCTTTTTAGTTTACACAAGTGGCTCTATAGCAGCTACATTTTTTACTGCTGCCGGTACTTTTGGGGCAATGGCCTTTATCGGAATGTTTACTAAGATGGATTTAAGTAAAGTAGGTTCCTACGCTATGATGGCCTTAATTGGAATTATCATCGCTTCAATTATCAATATTTGGATAGGTAGTTCTACACTTGCCTTTATCGTAAGTATTTTAGGAGTGCTTATTTTTTGCGCTCTTACTGCCTATGATACCCAAAAAATCATGCGTATGGGACTTAGCCTAAACCCTACTAGTGATGAAGCCCGCAAAGGAGCAATTATCGGAGCTTTAACTTTATACTTAGACTTCATCAACCTATTCCTATACTTACTTCGGTTTATGGGTAATCGCCGCTAAAATAGCTATAACTTTTAAATAATATAAAAATAATATAAAATAGAGAGGGCTGACCAACAGAGTTTGGCCAGTCCCTCTCTATTTTATAGCTCCATGCTTATGGGTAACCGGTTGATTTCCAAATATAGAATTGCTTAAAATCACGTTATACTTACTCTGATTTGAGAAAGTCTGTTTTGTTTCAAATCAATTCCAAAAAATGAATTTTAGAACTTTCTTAAAAAAAGAAATCACACTGAAAACAATCAAGTTGGGTAGCTTAACCAAGCATTTTGGGGCATCTTTTAGTATTGTCAAAAATATTGATAGAAAATTCAGCCTAAAAAAGTAACCACGAATCCTCAAAAAGTGTTAGCTTTGCGGCTTAAATAAGCACTCGTAGCTCAGCTGGATAGAGTGTCAGCCTCCGGAGCTGAAGGTCCTGCGTTCGAATCGCAGCGAGTGTACAACTTTTACTTGAAATACGCTTGATTTTGAGTATTGTTTTGTATCTATAAAATACAAATGCAGTTTCAATATTATACAAACCTCCAAGTACAAAAGTGCAAGTCTTTCTTCTTATTAAGAAGTAAAAAGATTAACAACAAGCAACACTAATGCTGAGATTTTTTTTAGCTAAAAATCCCAGCAAAGCCTTTAATAGAATGAAATCCGCTGTTATCATTATTTTTTCGCAGCAAGTTTATATCTGTTATACATTCTAAACCACAGCCGGAAATTGCTTACCTGTATTAAGAAACTACTTTTAAGTATCGGGATCATAATCTGTTCTTTGCCCCGTCTATATGCTACCCACATTGCCGGCGCAGAGTTCAATTATACCTGCTTAGGAGGTGATTTCTATGACTTTACACTCACCTTATACCGTGATTGCATTAATGGAGAAGCTCCCTTTGATGACCCTATTGAAGTGTTTATTTTCTTAGGTGATAACAATCAATTGTACAAGGTGTTGCAAATCTATAAGCCTTTGCAAACGCCTCAGTTGCAGATGAATAACTTAGGTGCTTGTGTTGCGAGGACTCCTGATATTTGTGTACAAGTTGGGCGTTATCAGTGGCGGATGGATATGCCTGCCCGTGTGGGGGGATACTATATTGGCTGGGCGCGTTGCTGCCGAAATAAAACGATACGCAACTTATACAACCCGCTTGAACGGGGGATTACCTTTATCACATTTATTCCGGGGCCCGAAGTCGCTGCCTGTAATTCCCAACCTAAATTTCGTGAATTACCACCTGTTTTTTTATGCAATAAACAATGGTTAAGTTTTGACCATAGCGCAATAGATCCTGACGGTGATTCCTTAGTTTATGAACTTGTGCGCCCCTATGACGGGCTAAATATACAAGGCTTAGGGGTTGATAACACCCAGTTGAACCCCGGTGCTAATCCGCCGGATGTGTACCTAAATAATCCTCGCCGGATTCCTGCCAGCAATCCGATGGGGCCACCGCCTTACCTAACTACTCCTTTCAATATTGGGTACTCTTATCTACAACCCTTTGGCCCGGGCAGCACCACTATTCTGAACCCACAAACCGGATTCTTGCAGATTTACCCAACAGAAACTGGACTTTTTGTGGTGGCTATCGCCGTTTTTGAATACCGTAATGGCAAATTAATCAGTGAAAGCCGCCGAGATTTCCAATTTGTTGTCTTAAACTGTCAAATCCAAGAAGCAGCCCCTACTATTAAGCACAATTTAAGCGGGCTTACTACTCAACAAGATACGATAATGGTAGCCGGCGGCGAACCATTCTGCTATCAGCTAACGATTGCGGATGGCTTTAACCGCCGAGGTTTACAAGGACGTGGAATTAGTTCTGCCTTCGGAAATACGCTGTTCTCAACTCCGTATGCAAGTCCGGCTAATATCTTCACAGCCTCAGATAGTATCACAACGTCCATTTGTTGGCAACCTTCTTGTAAATATATTGGCCAAACTATTCCGTTGGTTTATATGGCTTGGGACGTTGCAGACTGTGCGAATTACAATCGTGTTTTTGATACCGTTTGGGTAAAAATAACCACACCATTACCCGTAGAACTATCATTAGGCACCACTTTTCCTATAAATTTTTCGGCTCATCATGACACGATTATTTTAAAACCGGATGAATCTCCCTGCATAAAATTCTCCCTAAAACGAACTTCAAAAACCGGTAAAATCAACCAACTTTTGGTAAAAACAAGTAGATTAGGAACAGCACTAACCAATATTTTTATCCAAAATGATTCTACCTTAACCGGAGAATTTTGCTACAAGCCTACTTGCGCCGCACAAGGAATGGTTGATTATGTTATCTTGACTGGATTAGCGCACAATTCCTGCGAAGAGATAACTACCGTTCAGGATACCATTTATTTTCAGATAATTCCTCCTGAAAACCCGCGTCCTACGTTGCAGCTTTCTCTGAATAACTTAGTTACATCAGGAGATACCGTTTTATTAAATCCGGATTCAGCATTTTGCGCAGCTATATTGATTACAGACAGCCTTCCGGCAAGCCGCTTATTTACGGCTATTCGGGTAGTTAGCTCTACCGGAGAATCTACTAACAATACGCCGATGCTATATTGGACTACCCAAACACCAATTCTCTGGCAAGGAAAAGCCTGCTGGAAAGCACCTTGCGGATACACCCCCGCAACCTTTTACGTTATCATCAGCTTAATAGACTCAAGTGCTTGTTCGCAAGATTATGTTATTACAGATACCCTAAAAGTTCGGTTAATTCCTCCTATTTTAATCAAGCCAGTTTTAACGGCCCAGTTTGGCTCAATTCCGGCACAAAATGATACCCTTCTCTACCGTGCGAATCAACGAAATTGCTTTAATCTAATTTTAACAGATATACAGCCAAATTACCCCGGAACATTAGACCTGACGGTAACTGCTTACACCCCTTCCGGAGTAAGTATTCCTGTGGAAATTTTTACCCAAAAAGACAGCTTAAACCTTCATACAACTATCTGCTGGAGACCAACTTGTGATTTTTTTCAAAATTATATCCTGCTGAATATCATCGGAAAAAAATCATTTTTATGTGAGCCGGTTTCCTTCGTGAATGACAGTATTTGGATTTGGGTAGATGAATTAGCCAGTCGTCCGCCTATAATTTCGCATCACGTTACCAAGCCATATATTTTGCCAAACACGGTGAGTGTAACTGTTGGCGAAAAATTTTGCTACCAAATAAAAGTAACAGACCCGGATACAGTCTCACTGCTAACCATTGAACCTATCGGTGAATCATGGGATGATGATTTTAGCTTCGGGAGCAATACTTTTATTGAAGATACTACTTTGGGAAATCCACTTAGTGTAACAGTTTGCTTAGAACCCAATTGTTATGCAGCAGATAAGTTGATTTCTGTGCGGTTTTGCTCTACCGATACCACAAATTGTTCCAGCCAAGTACAGGTTTGCGATACCCTGCAAATACAAGTAGGTCATTGCAATATTAGTTATGTTAATGTTTTTACGCCAAACGGAGATGGAATAAATGATTTTTTTCAACCAACTGATTTAGAGGGTGTTGAAAATTATTCTTTATTTATTTTTGATAGGTGGGGGAACTTGGTTTTTTCTGGAACAAATAAGCCAAAATGGGACGGGATGTATTCCGGTTCTATTGTAGCAGAAGGGGTTTATTACTATAAAGTTGATTATCAATTTTATAGTGGGATCGGAAAACTTCTGTATGGTAGCAAAACGGGGTCTGTTACCGTTTTACGTTAAAACCTTTGGGGGTCTAAAAGCCACCTATTCATGATGTTCTTTGCATAAATCCGGTATTTTTGCCACTGTTTTGGCACAGCTTAGCAAGACTTAGAGAAATGGTACTTCATCCGGTTACAGAAAAAAGAAACAAACTGTTTATTACAGCAATTTTTAATCTGCTGTTACTGCTTAGTTTTTTGAGTCTTAGAGGGCAGGTTTGTCGGGTAAATATTGACTTGCGTTCTGTGCAAAAGGACCAACTTACGGTAGAATTAACGGCTCCCGAACAAGGACGAAAACGTTTTTGTTTCCCCAAAATAGTTCCGGGTACTTATGCAATTTATGATTTTGGGCGTTTTGTAAAAGATGTTCAAGCCTTTGATTCAATAGGTAACAAAATTATTATCAGTCGCTTAAATGCTAATGTGTGGGAAACTGAAAAAAATATTCATAAAATCACATATCGAGTAGATGATACTTTTGATGCAAGTGCTTTCGATAATTTTGTGTTTCAGCCGGCAGGGAGCAGCTTTGAAAAAGATTCTGCTTTCGTGTTAAATCCTTACACAACAGTTGGTTTTTTTGAGGGTCATGAAGAGGATGATTATGAGCTATCCATCAAATATCCAGAAGGATTTTATGCCAGTACGTCATTACCCGGCAAGATAGTTTCCGGTAGCGAAACGGTTTTCTTTACCCCGTCTTATTATGAACTCGCCGATAATCCGATTCTATTTTGTGTTCCGGATACCCAAACTCTTCAATTATCCAATACCACTGTTTTAGTTTCTGTCTATTCTCCTGACAATAAGAAATATGCGAAACAAATTACCGAACATATTCAGGATGTACTCAAAGCGATAGAGCGTTATATGGGCGGAAAATTACCCGTATCGCAATATTCTTTTTTGATATACTTATTTGATCCGTCTAACAAACGCAGTTACCGATACGGAGCTTTGGAGCATAACCACTCCTCGATGTATTATCTGCCCATTGAAGACAGTGAAGAATTATCGCGGATTATCAAAGAGTTTGCTGCACATGAATTTTTTCATATACTAACACCGCTGAACATTCACTCCAAAGAAATTGCCTATTTTGATTTTTTAGAGCCTAAAATGTCCAGACATTTATGGCTCTATGAAGGAATTACGGAATATCAAGCGCAACATTGTTTGATGATGTACGGCCTTATCCGTTATGATGAGTTTTGGAGCCAAATCCAGCAAAAAATACAAAATAGCCGCACAATGTATCAAGATAAACTCCCATTCACCGAAATGAGCTTAGGGGTTTTGTCAAAATATGAAAAACAATATGATAATGTTTATGAAAAAGGTGCTTTGATTGGGCTTTGCTTAGATATTTTACTGCGAGATCTTTCACAAGGAGAAATGGGCTTGCAACATCTTTTGCGAAAATTATCACAGAATTTCGGCGCAGAAAAACCCTTTGAAGACTCCACCCTCTTTAAAGTTATTGAAGAATATACCTTTCCCGAAGTTGGAACCTTTCTCCAAAAATATGTAGCCGGCAAAGAACCACTCCCCCTAAATGAAATATTCAACAAAATAGGAGTCCAATATTATGACCAATTTGAATCAGAGTCGTTTTCTCTCGGAAATATTACCCTAAGTGTAAACTTAGAAAATAACCGGCTGATAATAAGCTCTCTAAAGGATATTGATAACTTTGGCAAACAGTTTGGTTTTAAAATTGGTGATGAGCTTATTTTATTTAACGGAAAGCCAATTGATGTGGAAAATTATAGCCAGTTATTTAGAGAGTGGCTACGGCAGGTTCGCAGTGGAGATGAACTTCAAATAGTGGTAAACCGACCAGCCAAAAATAATAAACCTAAATTAATCACACTCTCAGCCAAAGCGGTAGTTATCAAAAAAGAAGAACGTTTTGCTGTAAAATCACTTAAAAATCCAACTACTAACCAGCTAAAAATACGTAACGCTTGGCTAAAACCTTACTGAAAAAAAAGATACAATTCATTTCTAAGGATATTTTCTTATGAAAAGTTAATGAGAAATCATACTGTAAGCAAAAAATATTCTACTTTTGCCCAAGTCAAGGTTTTATATCGTGGAAACAAACACAACAGAAAAAGGGCATCCTAAAGGATTATACCTGCTTTTTGCAACAGAGATGGCCGAGCGTTTCAGCTATTATGGAATGCGCGCCATTTTTACGTTATTTTTAGTAAAGGCGTTGTTATGGACCAAAGAACAGGCATCTGATTTGTATGGAAACTACACCGGTTTAGTATATCTAACACCGTTATTAGGGGGCTATTTGTCAGATAACTTTTGGGGAAACCGAAAATCCATTATCATTGGTGGGCTTATGATGGCTATAGGCCAGTTTTTAATGTTTGCTTCCGGCTTAATCTATGAAAATCCCGGTACAGCAGTACCAATAATGTATCTCGGTTTAGCTGCACTTATTTTAGGTAACGGATTCTTTAAGCCCAATATTTCCACAATGGTTGGCTCTTTGTATCGGGAAGGGGACTCTCGGCGGGATTCTGCCTTTACTATCTTCTACATGGGGATTAACTTAGGCGCTTTCTTTTCTCCGTTAGTATGTGGTTCTCTGGGAGATACAGGGAATCCTGCTGATTTTAAATGGGGGTTTCTTACCGCCGGCTTAGGAATGCTTGTTTCCTTAGGAGTATTTATCGCCTTAAAAGACCAATACATCAAAGGCCCTGATGGCACTCCCGTTGGTTTACCACCTGCATCCAAAGCCAAAGGTGAAGGCGGAGCAGCCAAAGCTCCACTGACCAAACAAGAAAAAGAACGTATTGCCGTAATTTTTATCCTGTCATTTTTTGTGATATTTTTCTGGGCAGCTTTTGAGCAGGCAGGAGCATCACTTACTTTCTTTGCCGAAGAACAAACCGACCGAAACCTTTTTGGTAAGGTTATACCGGCATCATTCTTTCAGTCTATCAACGCATTAGCAATATTTATATTTGCTCCACTATTTGCTTGGCTATGGACCAAACTGAATAAAGCCGGTTTGGAACCTTCCTCCCCCCTAAAAATGGCAATCGGCTTATTCCTACTCTCTATGGGATACCTAATAATAGCTTTCGGTGTTAAAGGTATAGAGCCGGGTGTCAAAGTAAGTATGCTTTGGTTAGTAACCATGTATTTAATGCACACTTTTGGGGAGCTTTCATTATCGCCAATTGGGCTTTCTATGGTTACCAAGCTCTCACCCCCACAATTTGGTTCATTACTTATGGGTGTTTGGTTTTTATCTACTGCCCTTGCAAACAAATTTGCCGGTGTGTTAAGTAGCTATTATCCAGAAGCAGGCAAAGCATTTCCGGTTTTCTTAGGCTACGAAATAGACAGCTTATACGCCTTTTTTATGCTGTTTATGACCATGTCATTAATAGCTTCCGGTGTCTTGTTTCTCAGCTACAAAAAATTACTGCAAATGATGCACGGCGTTCAGTAGCCATAATACTGAAATAAAAGTAATTCATTTTCAATAATTTATCCGCAAACGGAGTTTAAATCTGAGTTGTTATGTTTGCTATTAAGTTTAATATCAAGTTTAATTTACTAACTATTTTCTGTGCGTTTGTAGTTTATGCTCATGCGCAGATTTTAGACAATGCTTGTCCTGACCGGCTAAAAAGTGATATTGGCTTTTTAGCTTCGGATAAACTCAAAGGGCGGGGCAGCGGCTCTAAAGAAGAAAAAAAAGCTGCTAAATATATTGCCGCACGCTTCCAAAAATTAGGATTAAAACCGGTAGATAAAGATTATTTGCTCCCTTTTTCTTTCAAAACGCCCAAAAATCCACATAGCACAGCTACCGAAGGCACACCAACCCGAACGGCTTACAATGTTGCCGCTAAGTTAGATAACGGCGCTAAATTCACTGTTGTATTGGGAGCGCATTATGACCATTTAGGGCTTGGGCATGACCATAACTCGCTGGAAGCTAATCCTGAAGGAAAAATCCATAATGGCGCAGATGATAATGCCTCCGGCACAGCCGGCATCCTCGAACTTGCCCGTTACTTTTCTCAAAATAACATCCAAGAACCATTCAACATTATATTTGTCTGCTTTAGCGCAGAAGAGCTTGGCCTAATCGGTTCTAAAAAATTCTGCGAACTCCCTGTAATTCAACCAGATAATATTAACTTTATGTTTAACCTCGATATGGTCGGGCGGTTGAATGAACATACACGCTCCTTGATGATTTATGGCGTGGGCACTTCCCCACATTGGATTCCGCTGATTCAAAATATATCCAATACTTTTTCTATTAAAACGGATAGCAGTGGAATAGGCCCATCAGACCATACTTCTTTTTATCTAAAAAAAATTCCCGTTCTATTTTTCTTTACCGGGCAGCACAGCGACTACCATAAACCCAGCGATGATGTTGAAAAAATAAATTTTTCAGGCGAAAAAGATGTGTTAGAGTTTATTATCCAGATAATTGAACTTGGCACAAAACAATATCCAGATAAATTTCCCTACTTAGAAACACGCGCTCCGGAGAGCAGCGGGGTAAGGTTTAAAGTAACTTTAGGGATTATGCCTGATTATAGCTATGACGGTAATGGGCTTCGGGTGGATGGAGTTACCAAAGATAAACCCGCTGCCAAAGCCGGCATCCAAGCCGGTGATATTATCATAGCTCTGGGAGAAAATACCGTTACCAATGTGGAAACCTATATGAAAGCCTTAGCTACATTTCAAGCAGGTAACAAAACAACAGTTGTTGTTCTCAGAGGAGATAAAAAACTAACTTTACCTGTAGAATTTTGATTTTTATAATCTCTTTTAACCCATGAAAAAAGCTTTCGTTACCGGAATCACCAAAGGCATTGGAAAAGCAATAGCGTTAGCTTTGCTACAAGCAGGCTACGAGGTAAGCGGCTGCGCACGGCAAGGTACTGCTTTTCAGGCATTTCAAACAGAAAACCCAAATTGCATACTATATCCAGTTGATTTAGCAGATTCTTCAGCACGGCAAAAGTTCTGCACTTCTCTAAAAGAATTGCCGGCCTTCGATATTTGGATAAATAATGTCGGCATCTTTTTCTCAGGAGAATTTTGGAAAGAAAGTGCAACTGACTTTGGTAAGCAATGGCAACTCAATGTAGTAACGCCTTATGAATTAACCCAAGCGGTCTTGCCGGCGATGATAACCCGTAAACAAGGTACTATTCTCAACATTGTGAGCATAGCTGCCCGTGAAATATTACCTAACTGTGTGGGCTATACCACCACTAAATTTGCCTTAGACGGCTTTACCAGATCACTACGGGAAGAGTTACGCCCACACCAAATTCGCGTAATAGGTGTTTATCCAGCCTCAACACAAACCGAAAGCTGGGGAGATTCTTCTTTCCCTAACGGAAGACTTTTAAACCCTAACGAAATCGCAAAGATGATTGTCTCAGCACTTTCGCTTCCTGAATACGCCGTAACCGAAGAAATACAAATCCGTAGCATCTTTGGGAATCTACCCTAAAAATTAAAATAACTACACCCCAATTATTGTAGCAACCAACACCTAAAAAATGTATTTTTGCACGAGAATATAAACTGTTATGCTATTTGAACTGTCCGAAGAACATACCATGATTCAACAATCTACGCGGGATTTTGCAAGAAACATCTTGCTGCCGGGAGTTATTGAACGTGATAATAACCAGACGTTTCCTCAAGAATTAGTATTGGAGATGGGCAAAATGGGCTATCTTGGCCTAATGGTTTCACCGGAATATGGCGGCCAAGGATTAGACACAATATCCTATGTGCTGGTAATGGAGGAGTTATCAAAGTTAGATGCCTCTGCTTCCGTTATGGTTTCGGTAAATAATTCATTAGTTTGCTGGGGCTTGGAAACCTATGGAACAGAAGAGCAAAAACGTAAATATCTTGTTCCCTTAGCACAAGGAACTGATATTGGTGCTTTTTGCTTATCAGAGCCGGAAGCCGGTAGCGATGCTACTGCCCAACGCACTACCGCTATTGACAAAGGAGACCACTACGTAGTAAACGGCACTAAAAACTGGATAACCAACGGAGGACGCGCCAAAACTTATTTAGTTATGTGCCAAACAGACCGAAATAAAGGACATCACGGAATCAATTGCCTGATTATAGAACGTGGTATGAAAGGCTTTGAAATCGGCCCCAAAGAAGATAAACTTGGAATACGCGGCTCAGATACACATACTTTGCAGTTTAATGACGTTATTGTTCCCAAAGAAAACCGAATAGGTGAAGACGGCTTTGGCTTCAAGTTTGCCATGAAAACGTTGTCAGGAGGGCGTATAGGCATAGCTGCACAAGCTCTCGGAATTGGGGCAGGTGCCTATGATTTTGCCGTAGAATATGCAAAACAGCGGAAAGCCTTCGGAACAGAAATCGCTAATCATCAAGCTATTCAGTTTAAATTAGCTAATATGGCCACAGAAGTGGACGCTGCCAGATTGTTAGTATGGAAAGCTGCCCACGACAAAGATATGCACGCCAATTATGACTTATCCGGATCTATGGCTAAATACTATGCCTCTAAAATGGCTAATTACGTAGCTACAGAAGCCGTTCAGATTCATGGCGGTAATGGATACGTCAAAGAATACCACGTAGAACGGTTATTTAGGGATGCAAAAATTACAGAGATTTACGAGGGAACTACCGAGATACAAAAAATTGTTATATCAAGAGCTTTAACTACATCGTGATGAAACTTAAACCAACTATTTTTCAAATTTCCGTTATTATTTTATTGGCAGCCTTTGCGCGCCTAATTCCACATCCGCCAAATTTTACTCCCATAGGCGCAATGGCCTTACTTGGCGGGATGTTTCTCTCCGGAACAGTTCTGCCGATAGTGATTCCATTAGCAGCAGTCTTTCTCTCTGATTTATGGATAGGCTTCCATGAAACGATGCTGTTTGTCTATATCGGGGTGGTTCTAACTACTTTTATCGGAAAGTGGATAGCCTCAATTACTTGGAAAAAAACGATATTAGCTTCATTATTAGCAAGTATTGTATTTTTTATACTTACAAATTTGGGAGTTTGGCTCACAACCGGTATGTATGCACCTAATTTATCCGGCTTATTTATGTGCTATGCAGCAGCCATTCCATTTTTCCATTATTCCTTACTGGGAGACTTATTCTTCGTTAGTTTACTGAGTGGGCTGATTATCTTCATTGCCTCCTTTCAAAGACAACCGAGCAAAGCAGTCTAATAACTTCACAATATTGTAGTAACCCTAAAAGTAAAGATTTTTGATACTTTTAGGGCTACTGTTGTTTTTTTAGAAGGGCTATTTTACAACGGTGGTTGTTGAGTTTCGGTTTTTTTATCCAGCATAATAAAGCTATCACCCACAATTTCTGTTATATATCTTTTATTACCGGCTTTATCTTCATAGCTGCGGGATTTTATCTTACCTTCAAGATAAATAGTACTTCCTTTTCTTAGGTATTTTTCAGCTAACTCTGCTAAATTACGCCAAAGCAAAATGTTATGCCACTCTGCTTCTGAATGTAAAATACCTTTATCATCTTTGTAACTTTCAGACGTAGCTAATGAGAACTTAGCTAAAGTAACACCACCTTCAAGAGTCTGAATTTCAGGATCTTTTCCCAATTTTCCAATTAATAAAACTTTATTTAATCCGCGCATGGCCAAAAATTACCCAAATTTATGTAAAAAATTTTATACATATACAAACTATCTTCTAAATCCTCCATATAAGACACTGAGAACCATGGCTGTATCATAATAAACAATTCATTGGTGGAACATTAGAATTATTATACTGTAAATTACTATCAAGTTGATAGCTATTTACTTAAAAAAAACTAAATAGTTCGCGTAGCAGTTGATTATTTTGTTTATCACGATGGTACAGTTATTATACAAAAATGCTTTAAATTTGGAAATTAAAGTGCGTTAATTTACGCCTATGGAATCAACAAAAATTATATTTCCCCAAAACAAAACCTTAAAAAGCACTATTTTTTCCCGTATGGAAGAATCCGCTAAGCAAGATGTTGTATGGAAAAAAGGAAGAACATTCAGTTTGGTATATTACCCGGGAGAGGAGATTTTGCAATTTGCAAAAGAAGCCTATACTCGTTTTTTCTGTGAAAACGGTCTAAATATCAGTGCTTTCCCAAGCCTTCGGAAATTTGAAACAGAAACAGTATCTATGGTTGGAGATTTACTCAATTTGCCCCAAAATGGAGCCGGGAGTATGACTGCCGGAGGTACCGAAAGTATTTTGATGGCGGTATTTGCTGCCCGCGAGCGTGCATGTGCCTACAAAACCCACATTCAGAAACCGGAAATAATAGTCCCTGTCTCTGTACACCCCGCCTTCGATAAAGCAGCTCATTACTTTAACCTTACCATTCATCATGCTCCACTGCGCCCAGACGGCAGAGTGGATACTGAAGCTGTCCGAAAAATAATTAATCCAAATACCATTTTGATAGTAGGTTCATCTCCTTCTTATCCGCATGGGCTTGTTGATCCAATTGCTGAGTTGGGAGACCTTGCCGTAGAATACGACATCTGGCTTCATGTAGATGCTTGTGTTGGGGGTATGCTGCTCCCTTTTGTAGAGAAATTAGGCTATCCGATTCCGGTATTTGATTTTCGGGTTCCGGGAGTGCGCTCTATGTCTGTTGATTTACATAAGTACGGATATTGCCCAAAGGGAACATCGGTCGTTTTGTACCGAGATAAAAGCTATCGCAGGCATCAGTTCTTTGCTTATACAGAGTGGACGGGCGGACTTTATGCTTCTGCCACCATAACGGGTACCCGACCAGGAGGCGCAATAGCCTCTGCATGGGCTTTAATCAACCACTTAGGAATAGAGGGCTACTTAGAACTCACCAAATCAGTGATGGATGCCAGCCTTAAAATCCAAGAAGCTGTAAAAAAAATATCCGGTTTATATGTGATTTCAAACCCAGAAGCTACTGTACTTGCCCTCGCTTCAGATAAATTTGACATCTATCAGGTAGCAGATGAACTCACCTTAAAAGGCTGGGCATTAGATAGACAGCAACTTCCGCCATCTATACACCTAACAATCTCATTCGGAAATACCCCTTTTGTTGATGAATTTATTAATGACCTATCCTTAGCCTGCGAAAAAGTACAAAAATTTAGCCTTAATAAAGTTTCAAACAAAGTAGTAGTAGGAATAGCCAAAACACTAACCCGACTATTACCGGAAAAAGTAGTTAGCAAATTAACTTCCTTTGGTAGCAATATGGGTGGTGAAGGAATACCCAAACGGCAAGCAGCTATGTATGGAATGATGGGAGTTCTTCCCAATCGGGGCGATTTACATACCATAGTGCTGGATATGTTGGATAAACTAAACACTCCTACTCCCCAAGATATAGATACTCAAAATGACAAAAAATCACCATGAAAGTAGCTAAATGGCTTTTTTTCTTGTTGGTAATAGCCGGTTTGGGTTACGTAGGATATTTATATTTCCTAAAAAAAACACCGGCTACGCGCTCATGGGGCTTAGTACCTGCCAATACTGTGTTTGTGGTAGAAACCCATGAACCTATCCAAGCATGGAACACACTTCGGCAAACTAACTTTTGGAAACATCTGAGAACCCACCCGGAATTTGCAGAAATAAATAATAGCTGCCTCTTCTTAGATTCCCTAATCCAGCAAAATGAAAGTACGCTTAGTTTCTTAGGCTCCAGACAATTGTTAATATCAGCCCATTTAACCCGCCTTAAAGATTACGACTTCCTGTATATCGTTGATTTACAAGAAATTAGCAAAATATATTTTTTAGGAAAGCTAATTAGAACGATTGCCGGTCAGCAAGGATTTAAAGTTACAGAACGATCTTTTCAAGGAAATGAACTGATTGAACTCTATGACCCCAAAAATCGAGATATTCTTACTTTATGCTTATATCAAAATTATCTATTAGCAAGCTATACTCCGTCTTTGGTAGAAGCCTCTCTCGAAGCAGCCCAAAATCCAACCTTAGCTACTGACCCTAATCTACTTAAAACACAACAACTTACAGAAACCGGCTTAGCTAATCTCTATATCCAATTTAACCGCTTTGATGATTATCTCAGAATTTATTTTCAAGATGACGATCATTTTACCAAAGATTTAGCTACAATGCTTTCCTTTGCCGGTATCCAAATCAATTTAGACAACCAAGAAGTGTGGTTAGAAGGAGCTATTTTGCTCAATGACACCAACCAAACATACTTTCATGCACTACAAGGTGTTTCTCCTGCTGAACCATTGATACACAATATTTTACCAACCAATACTGCTTTATATTGCAGTATTGGTTTTGAAGATTGGGATACATTTTGGCAAGCATTAAAAAAGCAATATAATGAGGGCAACGCAAAGACCTCTAATTGGCAAAAAAACTTAGACAAAATACAGAAATGGCTTAATTATGACCTTGAAAAGCATTTTTTATCTTGGATTGGGCAGGAAATAGCATTGGCAGTTATCCCAAAATCCAATTCCACCAAGCCGGGCCATCTAATGGTGCTGCATACAGCAGAACCCGACAAAGCAAAAATAGGATTAGACCTGATGGTCAGGCAGGTAAAAAGAAAAACACCCCTAAAATTTGACCTACTTGACTATAACGGCCATGACATTCGTTACCTCGAAATAAAAGGACTCTTCAAACTACTATTTGGAAAGTTATTTGCCAGTTTTGACAGACCTTTTTTTGCTACCGTTGGTAACTTTGTTCTGTTTTCCAATGACTTAGAAACCCTTAAAGCGACCTTAGACAGCTACAACAGTGAAAAAATTCTGGCTAAGAAGACAGATTATTCTGCCTTTTGGAAAAATACACCTGCGAAATCAACTATTCGGGCATATTGGTATATGCCATCTCTGTACCGCATAATCCCGAACTATGTTTCCAAAGAAAACTTATCCGGCATCGAAAAAAATGCTCCTTACATCCAAGCATTCCGAAATGGAGGCATCCACTGGGCAAGCCAAGAAGACCATTACTCAATGAAGTTCGGCTTTCACTACCAAGCCGAAGACACTATCCTGAAAAATACACAAGCCGCCACCTCTGAACCAGACTCAAGCACGCAAGAAGAAATATCAAACAATCTAAACAACAATGATTTAGATAAAGAAAAACAAAATGGTAAATATGTTGAAGATTATCCCGATAAAACCCATAAAATTGTTGCTAACTACAAAGATGGCCGCTTACACGGGAAATACACATTTTACCACCCTAACGGAAAAAAAGCTGAAACCGGTTATTACCAAAATGGACAAAAAGTAGGAACTTGGCGTTACTACTCTGAATCAGGAAAACTAACCGAAAAAAAACGTTATTCTGATGACATCTTTGATGACGACGAAAGAAACTAATACCATTGTGTTGGGCGTTGACCCCGGAACGCAAATTACCGGTTATGCCGTAGCCGCTATGAAAGCAAATAGCCTCGAACTTATTACCATCGGCGTACTTCATCTTGAAAAAACAGAACAATCTGATTATGAGAAATTTGGAACCCTTTTTGAACAGCTAAATAATATCATTCAGCAATTTCAGCCCCACTATTTTGCCATAGAATCTCCCTTTTATGGAAAAAATATACAAACACTTTTAAAGTTAGGCCGTGTACAGGGAATCGCTATGGCAACTGCCTTGCAGCATAAACTCCCTATTTTTGAATATGCCCCCAGAAAAATCAAACAATCTGTAACCGGTAATGGAAACACCACCAAAGAACAAGTCGCGTTTGTACTCCAAAAACTATTCGGAAACCAATTTCCTACCGAAAAACTATTATTAGATGCTACCGATGCCTTAGCCGTTGCTGTATGCCACCTATTTCAGTACCAAACTGAAAAAACCTTAAACCCAAAAACATCATCACGAAAGCCTAAAGCCAACAGTAATTGGGAAAACTTTGTAAAAGAAAACCCATCCCGAATTACGTGATTTTTTGTAAATTCCTTATTCAAAGAAAATTACAAAATATAATTCCTTAGTGTTTTGAGCGAATATTGTTTAAATGAGTAGTTATCAAGATACCGGATCCGGCATATTTTACGTAGGGAACTAATTGCATAAAATGCTCTGTAAAATGCTCCGCACAAATTCCAATCGTTAAAAAAACCAAACCAAACGCTAATGCAGTTTTGGTAACTTTATTGCGAGAATGAGACCAAACAAAATATACAGCAACAAAAGCCCCCAACAAAGAAACATATTCAATACCTTCATAGCCCAACACTAAGCCGGAAGCCAATATCAACAATGGCGTTGCAATACAATGTATTAAACAAACCGTTGTGCTGAAAATTCCCAACCAATCTCCTATTTTACGCATACCCTTTTTGTTGCAACAAAGTTGCAACAAAAAGGTTGAATGTCAAAGAAAAAATAAACTTATTTTGTAAGTATTTAAAAAACAGGTTTTTAAGAAAAACTATAATTCAACAAACTGCTTGATTTGGGTACGAATATCTTCTGTATTCGTAGGATCAAGGGATTGAGTAGCTTCGTCATAGATGCGATGTACTGAAATTATATGAACACGATTGGGAAGAACTATAACTCGCAGGTAGTTTAAGACACATACTAAGTGGTCTAACCCGCGAATATTTCCAAATTTTCCTTTGGAAACACCTGCCAAAGCGGCCTTTTTCCCATAAAATGTTTCCTGCGGCTTCAATGAATCTATAAATAGCTTTAAAACGCCAGGAAAACTCCCGTTATATTCCGGAACAACAAATAAGTACTTATTCGCTTCACGCATAGCTGCTTCTATGGGTATAAAGTTATCGCTTCTTTTTCCGTATAGGTTTGAGGCCAGAAAATCTGCAGGCAACTGGTCTAAAGAATACCGAAAAACAGGTTCTTCGGTTAATTCTGTTAAAAATTTATCATAAATGGCAGCAATTTTACTGGAATAGCTATTAGAACGATTCGTAGCGGTTATCAGTGCAATCATGTTGATAGCAATACAAATTCGCCTTGAATTCGTTCAATATCTTGTTGAATGGCTTTAGTTAATTGATTAGATGCCGGGGGAACGGGTAAGCGGGTGTGTGAACCACAAATGCCTTTTTCAGCAAGATAGGCTTTAATGCCCGTTGGATTTCCCTCTTGAAATAATAAAGAAATAGTTGGTAGTAATGAATAGTGGATTTTTAAGGCAGATTCAAACGACTGTTTTTGACATAGCCGAACTAATTGAGCTGTTTCTGCCGGAAAAACATTGGCTACCACAGAAATAAGCCCTGAAAAGCCGAGTGCTATTCCGGGAAGGGCTAAGGGATCATCACCGGAAAGAACCGAAAAATGAGCCGGCTTTGAGCGAAAAATCTCCATCCCTTGTTCTAAACTCCCTGATGACTCTTTGATAGCTACAATGTTATGATGTGCATGGGCAATTTCCAATACGGTTTTAGGAAGCATATTTACAGACGTTCTACCCGGAACGTTATACAAAACTATCGGCAATTGGGTAGCCTGCGCAACTTGGTTGTAATGCAAAATCAGGCCGGCTTGGGAAGGTTTATTGTAATACGGAGTAACACTCAAAAAACCCTGAATCGGATATAGTTTGGTATATTGCTCAATACGTAAACAAACCTTGCGGGTATCGTTTCCACCACAACCAACTAAAATTGGCTTTTTCCCTTGATTTTCTTCTAAAACAATTTCTATAACCTGCTGGCTTTCAAGATCTGACAATACCGGATTTTCTCCCGTTGTGCCTAATGGAACTAAAAAATCTACATGTGGTAAAGTATGCTTTACTAAATTTCGTAGGGCGGTTTTGTCCAACCTTCCATCCGCATGAAAAGGCGTAACCAGCGCAACACCAAGACCTTGAAACAACATATTATTGGAATTTAATTAAGATTTGATTTTTTTCGACCACTTGCATTGCTGTTACTTCTATAGTTTGAACAGTTCCGTTAGCAGATGCTTTTAGGACATTTTCCATTTTCATAGCTTCCAAAACGAGCAAAGAGTCTCCTTTTTGCACAGTATCTCCCGGGTTTACCAATATTTTGCGAATTAGACCGGGCATAGGTGCTTTTATGATGCTATTTTTTTGTGTGTCTAATTTATTTAATCCTAATTTTTGCAGTAAAATATCTTGCTCATCTAAGTATTTATACAAAATTGATTTTCCGTTTATCTGAAACTGAATAGTCTTTTCCGCCGAATCCCATTCTAATAATTGGATTCGATACGAAAAATTATCCAACAAAATATGCCATGAGTTAGTTTCTAAACTACATATATTAGGCTGATAATCAACATTGTTTATAGTATTACCAGATACTTGATAGCTATTACCGGCAACTTGAAAAACAAACATGGGGGCAAGTTACGGAATTTTAAACCTTCTTACAAAAAGCAAATACGAAAATAGATACCCACAGAAATGATTGATTATTAAATCACAAGCCAAAAATCTCCTAAAAATAAAACCCCTACCTTTGTATAAATACTTTTCACATATATTTGCTGTATATTTGAAAAAAACAGAGAAATGAAAAAATTACTCTTACTACTTACTGTTTATGTACTGAGCCAGAATATCGCTTTTGGCCAAAAAGGATTTCATTTGGGTTTTAAAGTTTCCCCACAATCTACGTGGCTGCGAAACCAAAATGACGCAGATGCTAACTCAACCTTAGATTATGACTATAAGTATGGTTTGTCAGGCGGTATCTTTGGCGGATACCACTTTACGGATAACATTGGTTTGGAATTAAACTTTTTATACTCCAGCCAAGGGCAAAAATGGAAAGGTACCTATAAGAGCCCAGTGGAAACGGTAACCCATGATATTAAGGGACTTACAAATCTAAACTACTTCAAAATGCCCTTATTGCTTAAATTTAATACCTCGCCGGATGCCGGAACTATGTTCTCCTTTTTCTTAGGTCCGCAATTATCTTTTTTAATGGGATCTAAGGAAGAACACAGCTATGACGGCTTCACAGACATCAAAATTGACGGAGTAAATGGCAGCATTACCAACAAAACATTAGGTCAAACTATGTCCTTTCAGTTTAACGAATCACAGTTTAGTAAAACCCTCTTTGATGCCGTATTCGGAATGGGAGTTATCTTTAAAGTCAGCGATAGAATCCATATTAACTTCGATGTCCGCTTTGATTACAGCCTTTCTAATGCTGAAAACAAGGATGCTACCATTAGCGGATCTTACAAAACTAATAGTGGTCAAACACTTGGTACATTTAGCAACGTAAAATACTGGAAAGACCGTTATCACCGATTTGGAGATAACCCTACTAATCCATTTATTTGGTTTACTCCGGATGCAAACAACCCATCACCCAAAGTTCGTGAAACAGCTACCAATATTGTAGGAGCTATTAATCTCGGGATGACGTTTGTTATTCCACAATAACAAGTATCTTATAAAAAAGAGGCTGCCCAAATTTTTTGGGCAGCCTCTTTTTTATGTTACACTTTTAGCCCCATATCGAGTAGTGTTTGTACTGTTTTTTCAAATAATTCTTGTTCTGTGCTGGCGGAATAATTTCTGGGTTCAAAGTGCTGACCGGTAATTTGCTCATACAGTTGGATGTATCGTTGCCGAATTTCTGTGATGATTTCGGAAGACATTGGCGGAGGCGATGCTCCTTCTTGGCCGTGAAATCCCTGCGAGAGAAGCCATTCCCGCACAAATTCCTTTGAAAGATGCATCTGAGATTCGCCGGCTTGCTGGCGTTCACTAAATCCATCAGCCCAAAAATACCGCGAAGAGTCAGGCGTATGCACTTCGTCAATCAATAGAATTTTGTCTTCAAAAGTTCCAAACTCATATTTTGTATCAGCGAGGATAAGCCCTTGTTTTTCAGCAGATTTTGTTCCTTCGTGATATAATTGTAGCGCATAATGCCGAATTGGAAACCAATCTTCTTCATCTAAGAGCTTAGATTTCAGAATTTCATATTCAGAAATATCTTCATCATGGCCAAATTTAGATTTGATGGCTGGCGTAATGATTGGCTCTGGGAAAGGGTCATTTTCTCGTAATCCGTCTGGCAACTTATTTCCGCACAGGGTTCTTTCACCGGCTGCATACACGCGCCATGCGTGCCCACAGAGGTAGCCGCGTACTACAACTTCAACCGGAAAAGGATTGCACTTTAAAGCAAGTGTTACATTTGGGTCAGGAGAAACCAAAAAATGGTTTGGGACAATATTTTTTAGGGAATTTAAAAAATAGGCCGCCGTTTGATTTAGAACCTGGCCTTTGTGTGGAATAGGAGCTGGGAGGATTACATCAAATGCCGAAATACGGTCACTGGCAATCAAGACCAATACTTGTTCTTCAATTTCATAGACATCACGCACTTTTCCCCGATAAAAAGCGGTTTGACGCGGAAATTGATAGCTTGTTTGTTGGAAAGCGTTCATGCTGCAAATTTGAAAAGGTTTTTTGTTTTTTGCACAAAAAGCCGTTACTTTGCGGGTTCATTTACAGGGACGTACAAATATGTATTTAAACACAGAGAAAAAACGCACTATCTTTCAGGAGAATAGCCTCCGCGGAGATGCGCAAGACACCGGCTCACCGGAATCACAAGTTGCTCTTTTTACCCACCGAATAGCACACTTAACAGAGCATTTAAAGCAACATAGGCACGATAAATCCACAGAACTTTCTCTCTTAAAATTAGTTGGAAAACGTCGCAGATTACTAAATTACTTAAGCCGCATAGATATTGAGCGCTATCGGGTACTGATTAAAAAATTAGGAATTCGCCGTTAATTTTGAGACGGCATAACTATGCGAAGTATTACCAAATCCGTAACGGTCGGAAACCAGAACATCTCCATAGAGACGGGACGTTTAGCCAAGCAGGCAGACGGCTCCGTAGTCTTACGCTGTGGTGAAACAATGCTCTTAGCAACCGTTGTAGCCAATAAAGAAGTTCGCCCGGAAATTGACTTTTTGCCATTATCCGTTGATTACATAGAGAAATTTTCTTCTACGGGGCGTTTTCCCGGAGGGTTTCTCAAACGCGACGGCAAAATCAGCGACTATGAAATTCTAATATCTCGATTGGTAGATCGAGCTATACGTCCATTATTTCCTGATGACTATCATGCAGATATTCAAGTGATTATCAACTTAATTTCTTCTGATAGAGAGCATCAAGCAGATTCATTGGCTTGCTTAGCGGCTTCGGCAGCATTGATGGTTTCAGATATTCCTTTTCCTGACCCTGTATCGGAAGTCCGTGTACTGCGCAAGAATGGTACTTTTTACATTAATCCATGTATAAGCCAATGCGAAGGAAATGATTTAGACTTGATAGTAGCTGCTACCGATGATTCTATTGTGATGGTTGAAGGAGAGATGCGTGAAGTTTCAGAAGAAATCATGCTTGACGCTATCAAGGTTGCCCATGATGCAATTAAATCATTAAATCAACTGCAAAGAGAACTTCGTTCTGAGGTAAATCTAACTACACGTCAGTATGAGCAAAAACAAAGAGATGAAGTTCTATACCAAGCTGTTGCCGAATTTGCAACTGAGCCGCTTACGGCAATTGTACGTGCTTCACTTCCCAAAGACGAACGCCGGAAACAAATTAAAGATATTCTGCAACAATTAATAGATTCTTTTTCGGAGCGTACCGGCTTTGATATATTAGATAGAAAAGAGGAGATTACCTCATTCTTCAATGAGGTTGAATATCATGTAGTTAGAAGCCAAGTATTAGATTACAAATTGCGTTTAGATGGTAGAAAGCCTGATGAAATTCGCCCAATATGGTGTGAAGTTTCTTATTTACCTCGCGCGCACGGATCAGCAATATTTACACGCGGGGAAACACAAAGTTTAACTACCGTTACGCTTGGCTCAAAATTAGATGAGCAAATGATTGATTTAGCTACCGTTCAAGGTGTTAAGCGTTTTATGCTGCAGTATAATTTTCCGCCATATTCTACGGGTGAAATCAAGCCACTCCGCGCACCTGCCAGAAGAGAGGTAGGGCATGGAAACCTTGCCGAGAGAGCTTTAAAACCGATGATTCCTGCTGATAATGAATATACTATCCGCGTTGTTTCAGATATTTTAGAGTCAAACGGGTCAAGTTCAATGGCTACTGTTTGTGCCGGTACTCTTGCCTTAATGGATGCCGGAATTAACATAACTCGGCCAGTTTCCGGAATTGCTATGGGCTTAGTCGTAGGCGAAAATCAACATACAATTCTTTCCGATATTTTGGGCGATGAGGATCATTTGGGTGATATGGACTTCAAGGTAACCGGAACTACGCAAGGACTAACTGCTTGCCAAATGGATATTAAAGTACGCGGAATTTCGTATGAAATTATCGCAGAAGCTTTAGCGCAAGCGAAACGTGGCCGTGCCCATATCTTAGAAAAAATGCTTGAAACCATAGCTTCTCCAAGAACAGATATATCTCAATATGCTCCCAGAATATTGAAAATGGCAATTCCTCAAGATACTATTGGTGCTGTGATTGGGCAAGGCGGAAAAGTTATTCAGGAAATACAGCGCGTTACAAATACCTCTATTTCGATAGAAGAAGTAGGTAAAGAAGGAATCGTAACTATATCTTCTCCAGATAAAACTTGCTTAGATGCCGCTGCTAATTGGATAAAAGGCATTACAACAGTTCCCGAAGTAGGTGATGTTTACTTAGCTAAAGTAAAATCTATTAAGGAGTTTGGTGCATTTATGGAATATTTACCCGGTAAAGAAGGTTTATTACATATTTCAGAAATATCTCATGACCGTTTAGCTTCTATGGAAGGAGTTTTAGAAATCGGAGAAGAATTTGAAATCAAAATTACCGGAATAGATCCTAAAACAGGTAAGTTTCGCCTGAGTAGAAAAGCATTACTACCACCAAAAGAAGGTACTAATGAAGAGCAACAACACAATAATAATAGAGAAGATAGACCGCAGAGGAGAAACGACAGATACTCTAATGATAGACCTAAAAGACGTTAATCCTAAAAAACAACGGTAATTCTCTATGAATATTCTAATTACAGGCGGGGCAGGCTTTATTGGTTCTAATTTAGCTGATTCCTTATTGTTATCTGGACAAATTGTTCGTGTAGTAGATAATCTTTCAACCGGCAGGATTGAAAATATCCAAGCATTGCAGCAGAATCCTAATTTTGAGTTTATCTATGGTGATGTTGCAGATAAACCCCTTATGGAGTCTCTTGTTCAGTGGGCAGACCATATATACCACTTTGCAGCCCCAGTTGGAGTTAAGTATATCATGCAAAATCCGGTATTAGCTATATTGGGAAATATTCGCGGTATAGATGTAATTCTTAATTTAGCTAATCAATATAAAAAAACTATCTTAATAGCTTCAACATCAGAAGTATATGGAAAAAGCCTTGACCTTTTAGATTTAACAAAAACTCGAAAACTATCAGAAACAGATTATCGTATCGAGGGTTCGACATATAATCATCGCTGGGCATACGCTAATACCAAAGCTATGGGAGAGTTTTTAGCATTGGCTTATTACAAAGAATTTGGTACAAAGGTAGTTATAGCTCGCTTTTTTAATACTGTAGGACCTAAGCAGTTATCTCAGTATGGTATGGTTATCCCAAACTTTATTCAGAAGGCACTAAAAAATGAACCTATTCAAATTTATGGGACAGGTAAACAAAAACGCAGTTTTATTCATGTTTCAGATACAATCCAAGCGATTACTACCTTAATGAGCACAGAAAAAGCTATGGGAGAAGTATTTAATATTGGAAACCCTATAGAAATCACCATCGAGGAACTTGCGCAAAAAATTATTTCTATGACCAAGAGTAGTTCTGTGATAAATTACATGAGCTACGAAGAGGCCTATGGAAAAGGCTTTGAAGATATGGATAGAAGAACTGCCGATATTTCTAAATTGTGCCAAGTAACTGGTTTTAAGATTACACGCTCGCTTGAAGATATTATCAAAGAACTGATTTAAGTTTGTAAGAGTAAGTAGTTTGCTTAGCTAATAACTTAAAAAAACTGATTTTCTTAATAAAACAGAATGAAGCCGCCAAATGTTTTTGGCGGCTTCATTCTGTTTTAGGAGTTCTTAACTAATTTTGGGTTGGTAAGAATGAATATTCTTTGGCATACTCAAGCATTTGCTTCGTAAAGTCTGCCGGATATTCTACTTTTACGTCCACTATTTTACCGTTTTGCTCTACCGGAACTAATTTTGGGTTAATAAACCCTGCGTAAGGAGCGATATTTAGCTTTTTATAGCGTTCTAAAACTTCTTTGTGTAATTCTGCATCTACTTTAACGCCATAATTTTCGACTAAATCTTTACCGGCTTTGTAGTCCCCTTCGGATTTAATTCGTTGAATTTCACGTAATAATTGCCCAAAAAGGGTTCTTAGCTTCGCATAATCCCGAACTACAAAGTAGGTTTTATTGTTTTGGGTTATTTTTTCGATAACTTTATCGGCACTTCCTTTTTCAAATACCCATTTTGCAATAAGTTGCCGGTTTCTCATGTGTGCTTCTTCGATTTCTTCTCCTTCTTTTATCCGTACAAGTTGGGTCATTAGGCCGTTTCGGATGTAGCCATCGTATTCTGCTTTGGAAGCGTCAAAGTTGGGCAGAACGCCAATATCAATGAGTTTTTGGTCATAGATGTAGTAAAGGGCGACGAGGTCTGCGCGGGCTTCTTCTAAGCAAGATGCGTAGCTTTTAAGGGTCTCTTTGGGAGTACCAATACCGGGGTTAATTTGGCCGGAGGCGTGGCCAATGACTTCGTGCATATCGGTATGCAGTTTACTTGATAATGCGCCATACTGCTTGGTTCGCTGCATTTCTTCTTCTGAAGCGGCGAACTCTTGTAGCATTCCACTTGATTTGGCGGATTCGTCATAAGCATTGACGATATTTCCCAGATTCACAGATTTAGATCCATGCTCTTTTCGTATCCATTCAGCATTGGGTAGGTTTATTCCAATAGGCGTTGTGGGGGAAGCGTCTCCGGATTCTACTACTACGGTAATCACTTTGGCTGAAATTCCCGTTACGTTTTTCTTTTTGTGTTCCGGAATTAGGGGTGAATTGTCTTCAAACCACTGGGCATTTTTGCTGATTGCATCAATACGTTTAGTGGCTTCCATATCTTTGAAAGACACAACAGATTCATAAGCAGCCTTATAGCCAAGTGGATCTCCATAAACCTCAATAAAGCCGTTCACGACATCTACCGAAGCAGCGGTATCTTGTACCCAAGAAATGTTGTATTCATCAAAAGTTTTCAGGCTGCCGGTTTTGTAAAAATCTACTAATAATTGCAGTGTTTTCTTTTGAACGTCATTTTCGGCAACGGCAACGGCTTTTTCTAACCAGAATACGATTTTTTCGATGGCTTGGCCATACATACCGCCTACTTTCCAAACTTTTTCGGTAACTTTTCCTTTTTCTTTTACCATTTTGGAGTTAAGTCCGTAAGAGATAGGCTGATGGTCTTTTTTATCTATAATGCTGCTGTAATAGGCTTCTGCTTCTTTTTGGGTAACGCCTTCATAGTAATTGCCGGCAGAAGTTGTAATCATATCTTGCTTAGCATCTTGGTTTAACCGCTTGGTGGCAACGTTTGGGTCAAAAATAAGGGGTGTTATAAACTTGATAAACTCATCCAGAGATTGTTTTTCTTCTTTGGGAAAATCTGCTTTGGTTTCTTTGATTAGGGTCGCAAAATATTCCGGGGATATTTCGGGGATAAATTTCATATTTGAGTAGTGATGATGAATCCCATTAGAGAACCACACCCGCTTACAGTAAATCTCAAAATTTTTGAAATCTTGGCTATTTCTATCTCCGGTATATTTTTCTTGTACAGCCTCTAATGTTCTGCGAATCAATAGATTATGCTTATAATTTTGATCCCAGATAATATCTCGGCCACTTAGAGCGGCTTGGTATAGGTAATATAAAAGCTCTTTTTGTTTGGAATCAAGTTTTTCAAATCCCGGAATCTGATACCGTAAAACCTTTAAATCTGCAAATTGCTCTGAAAAATACTGAAAGTCATCAGTAGGAGCGGTATTGTTCGTTTGTGGAGCATTAGGCTTACAGCCCGAAGAATAAATCAGGATCACAAATAAGGATAGTTTTAGATAATGGTTCATAGATAATTTGTTTAATTAGTTGATACAAAGTTAATCCAAAATCAATTATGGAAATGAATTGCTGGTTTTCAATAAACTATTTTTAATAGTTGGATATAGACATAGACCGGCGGGATTGCCAAAAAAACGCCGTCAAATCTATCTAAGAAGCCGCCATGGCCAGGCAGCAACGATCCCGAATCCTTTTTATCTGCGTTTCGTTTCATCAGAGATTCAAATAAATCTCCATACAAGCCCAAAACGGCAATTATTCCGCCACAAATAACCCAATTTCTGTCTGATAATGCCTGATATTGCTGCAGAAAGTAACCCAATAATAACGTTAGCAATAACCCGCCTATAAAACCTTCCCACGTTTTTTTAGGGCTTATGCTCGGAAATATATAATGTTTTCCCAAAAATTTTCCAACAAAATAAGCCCCAATGTCGGCAGTCCACATAAGAAATAGTAACCCTAAAGAACCCATAAAGTGATATTCCTTAGAATCGTTGGGAAAAGAAAGCCAAAACAGCAGCACAAATGGAATAAAAATATATCCATAGCCGGCTAAGGCTACCGCCCATTGCAAAAAAGATTGCTGAATTGGTTTACGATACAAAATGATAATACCTGAAAATGAGATAATTAGCAGTTGTATCATCCAGATTAATTGATTATGAATTGGTTGCAAAAAGTAATTTGCTGTAACACTTACCCACAGCGCAATTGCGCCAACGCCCAATGCGGCTGTTATTATGCTGCTTAGTCCGTGTAGATTTTTGTATTCGATATAGCTAAGTACAGAAACAATGATGCAGAAAACCAACAAACCAACCGGATGACTATAAATAGCGGCTACAACAGCCGATCCAGCAATAATTCCGGTTAAAATTCTTTGTTGTAAATTATTCATTATCAGTTGTTTTTTTGAATAATTCGTTTGATAAAATTTAAACCTAAAAGAACCAATATTGCGGATAAAAGCACAAGAGTCCAATGCGGTTGGAACGAATTATCCATAAATTTTTCAGAAATATTTCCCTGTAAAACGAACCATGCAATTAAGACACTGATGGCATTGTTGGTAAAATGTGCCAAAATACTCAACCACAAGCTGCCGCTCCATTCCAACAAAAAACCTAATCCGATGCCTAACAATGCTCTGGGAATCAGGCCATAAACCTGAAAATGAGCTATGCTAAAAATGAATCCCGCACAGATAATCGAAACCCTCGCAGAATAATATTGGCGAAATAACTGCTGGATGTAGCCCCTAAAAAATAACTCTTCCATAACTGCCGGAAATAGTGCTACAACCAATATATTCAACGCTAAATCTTGCTTCAAAATTGTCCTGAGCATTAATTCTGTTTTAGATTCGGCATCTTTGAGTGCTTGTTCCCATTCTTTAAATCTTTCCGGTAAATGAAACGTCTCCGGATTGAATGTCGTAAACTGAATAAACGGTAAAGAAATAAGTAATGTTAAGATAACCAAAAACGCAGTTACAGCAGAAATAGGCGTTGAAATTCCCAAAGTCTTTTTTCTATCTGGATAAATCAACACCAATATCAATGTTGCTAAGCCAAATGCCCCTGCTTGGATGGAAGCTAATATACATTTGAAGGCAAGTATTTCTTGGGAATTTTGAAAGGTAAAGTTAGCCAGCATCATAGCTGTATTTTCCGATGAAATACCAAATAAAGGGCCAATCACCTGAACAGCAATTTGCTGCATCAACACTAAGCAGCAAATCAACACACCGCTGGCTAACAGTAATTGTAAATACAGTTTATCTGTTCTTAGGTTATTTTCTTTCAACATTGTCTATGATATTATGGCCAAAGAGCCGCAATGCTATCTGAACTGTTGCTTCAACGTCAGATGTGCAATAGTCGGATATTCTGGCTAAATTATTTTCTGACCAATAGACTTCCCCTACTTGGCTTCCGTCTATGTCATTTTTGGGAGAGTCTATTCCTAAGCAAGCGGCGATTAGGTCTAATCGGGTGTAGTTTTTGTAATCTCCGAACCGCCAAAGTTCTAAGGTATCTAAGTGTTTATTTTCAAATTTTGAACGACCGCGTAATTGTTGGATTTGGGGAGGTAAGGGTTCACTTTGAACCAATAAGCGACGAGCTAAAAAGGGAATATCAAACTCTTTAATATTATGTCCGGCTAATAGGTTAATATTTCTATCAAAAAAAGACGTTAATAGGGTGCAAGTTTCCTTTAGGAGTTGGTTTTCATCGTGGTTTTGAATAGCTTTTAGGCTGATTTTGTAGGAAGTTTCTTGATTTTCGTTTTTAAAACTATCTATTCTGCCAAATGAGATACAGACTATTTTGGCAAATTCTGCGAATATTCCGGCTTTTTCGAGATAAAGTTGCTCGGCAGTAGCCGTTCCTTGTTTAAATTCGGGAAAAGTAGCTGCTTTTTGTGCCCACAAATGTTGCCATTTTTCTGATAAATCTTCCCATGTATGGGTTGAGCGAACTGTTTCGATGTCAAAAAAGAGGAATCGGGTTAGGTCGTCTATAGTCATTGGGTTTTGTTGGTTTTACTTTGGCTGGGAGTTTTCCGGATCGGTACGTTTTTCGCGGTTAATGCTGAGGGTTAAGGCAAGCCGTTGAGCCCAACCTAAACGCTGCATTGGTTCAATCATATAGTCGAGTTGCAATGGGTTTCGGGCTATTCTGCCTCTGAATCCAATTCCGGCAGTTGGTAAATTTTGGTCAGGGACGTTAATTTTGTAGCCGGCTCGTAAATAGAGCAAATTTCTCCAGCTATATTCTACACCAATTCGGAGGTTTTCTGCATTATCGCTGGGGTGATTCAGCTGAAATGCTGCCAATAGCGTGTTTCGTTCGTTTTTCCAAACGTTCATAGAAGCACCAATACTGAATATTGTTGGGGCGGCGTAGCTTTCTAAATCAACGGGAGCCATATTTGATTTTAATCTGGGTTTTAGTTTCGAGTTTAGGCCAAAGTTGTTTATTACCACTGCGAAACGTAGGTCTTTGAAGTCTGTTCTGTAGGCAAATCCCAAGTCAAAAGCTACTGTATGGGCTGAAAATTGGTCTATTGTTTCGTTGATGTATCGTGCAGTTATTCCGTAGCTAAACATTTCTGTTAGGGTTTTGGCATAAGTAGCACCGATAGCCGTGTTGGTTACATAGAATGTTTCTCCGGTTCCGTTGGGTAAAAACTCGGTTCGTTTTTCCATAGGGCCGCTGGTCAAAGATGCAGCCGATAGTCCAAAGGTTCCTGTTTTTAGCGTTGGTAAAATGGCTACAAAACTTCCTTGATTTAAGCCAGCCGGCCACAAGGTAGCAGAAGCAGCAGTATGAATAGAAGTTAAGTCCGTTATAGCTGCGGGATTCCATTGGCAGGCAAATGGATCGCCTGAAACAGCAGCAGCAGCTCCCCCCATAGCACTAGTTCTGGGATTATGGTCTAACTTCATAAATGAAAGAGCCGAAATACCTACCCGTTGCCCCCCTAAATTTGGAAAAATCTGGGCATTGAGTGTATTCATAAAACCACCCAAAATCAAACAAAGGAGGTATAAACAACGTGTTAGCATTATCTTAGTGCTTTTCTTGGGTTAATTGAGCATAATGAGCATAAAATAACGGAATAGTTTCGATTCCTTTTAAAAAGTTAAATACGCCGTAATGCTCATTGGGGCTGTGAATAGCATCTGAATCTAAGCCGAAGCCCATCAAAACTACCGGAGCTTGTAAAATGCTGGTAAATAATGCTACAATAGGGATTGAGCCGCCTTCACGGGTAGGAATAGGCTTTTTCCCAAAAGATTGCAACATAGCTTCTTCGGCAGCTAAGTATCCTGTTGATTTTGTGGATGTTACCACAGCTTCTCCTCCATGATGCGGCGTTATAGTAACTTTTACTGTCGGAGGAGCTATCTTCTGAATATGTTCAGTGAATAGCTTCATGATTTTTTCTGAACTTTGGTTAGGTACTAAACGCATGGATATTTTCGCATTTGCTTTAGACGGTAATACCGTTTTAGCACCTTCACCAATGTATCCCCCCCAAATTCCATTTACATCTAAGGTTGGCCGGATAGATGTTTGCTCAATAATTGAATAGCCATCTTCACCACGAGTATCTTGTATATCTAAATGATCCAAATATTCTTGTTTGTCAAATGGGCGTTTTGCCATTTCGTTACGTTCTTCGGTAGAAAGATTCAGTACATCGTCATAGAATCCGGGGATGGTGATGTGGCCTTTTTCATCTTTTAGGGATGCGATGATTTCGCACAAGACATTCACCGGATTATCTACTGCGCCGCCATAAACCCCTGAGTGTAAATCTCTATTGGGACCAATGACTTCTACTTCCATATAGGCAAGCCCGCGTAAACCCACCGTTAGGGAGGGGCTATCATTGGCAATCATTGAGGTATCTGAAATCAAAATAACATCGCAATGAAGTTTCTCTTGATATTTTTGAAGTAAGGTTTCTAAATTAGCACTTCCCACTTCTTCTTCGCCTTCGATTAAAAACTTTACGTTTACCGGCAGTTTTTGTAGTTTTAGCAGGATTTCGATAGCCTTTGTGTGCATAAAAAACTGCCCTTTATCATCACAAGATCCTCTTGCGTATATTTTTCCTTCTCTGATAACAGGCTCAAAAGGCGGCGTTTGCCAAAGGTCTAATGGGTCCGGGGGTTGAACGTCATAATGACCGTAAACAAGTACAGTGGGAAAGTCTTTATTTAATATTTTTTCTGCATACACAGCCGGAAATCCGGATGTTTCTATCAGCAGAACATTTTCTAAGTCTATTGCGGAAAAATGGGTTGCTACCAATTCGGCTGTTTTTAAAACATCGGGTTTATATTTAGGATCAGCACTTACGCTCGGAATCCGTAATAAATCAAATAATTCTGCCAAAAATCTATCTTGATTTGCTGCAAGGTACTGTTTAACAGATGTATGAAGGTCTTGAACGCTCATAATAGAATAAGTTAAAGCGCGAATTTAGGCCAAAAGCAAGTATGTTTGCTGATATTTGGGTTTATGCAGCAAAAATTATGATAGTAGCCTAAAAGTAATGTTTTTACCAATTTAACTATAATTCGGTATTTTATTGAAAATCAGTGTTTTAGAACCGGTATCCTAATAGCATCCAATCTTCGGTTTGGTCGGCAGAGCCTTTCCATTTTTGGATAAAGGCTTCTAATGATTTTTCAACTTGTTGGGCGGGACTGTGCTCTTTTGTCTGTAGAAAGTCAAGCAATCTTTCTACTCCGAGAGATTCACCGGAGGGGTTTATTTGCCGAACAATTCCGCCGGTAAACATAAACATATAATCGCCCGGCCTAAGCGATTGATTATGCGTTATGAAGGAGCAAGGTCTGTAATTGCCGTGTGTTCGTTGAACCAAAAATCCTAAATCTGCTTTATCTCCGGAAAGTTTTATCCAGCGACCGTCCCGCAGCAACATCAAATCAGTGTCCGCCCCACTGTATTTAAACGACCGTAGATTTTTAGGGATTGTAATCAGCCCAATATGAATCCCTTTTTCCAAATTTAAGGGCTCTTCTTTGTTAAAATGAATACTTAGTTTTTCATGTAGTTTTTCCAAAATAACATTGGGCTGGTTTAAGTGCTCATCTGAAACAATTTGGTTGAGATAATTATTAATCAGCATAGAAAGCATTGCTCCGGCAATTCCGGAAGCTCCACCTTCAACAGAGGCTAATAACAATCTGTCAAATTTTTGGTCAGCCCAGAAAAAATCCCCAAATACTTTCTCTTTTGGATGATGAAAAAATACTGGATTGAACAAAAAACGCTCTATTGTTTCTCGCTGGGTTAGTAATGAAACCTGTAAACTCTTGGCATATTCGATGCCAATTTCAAACTGAGCATTCCGAATAGAAATAGCTCTATTTTGTTCCTCTATAGTCTTGGCTCTGGTTTGTAATTCTAATTCGTATTGCTTTATGTCTGTTATATCTTTGGAAATGCCTACAAAAGCAATAGGATTTTTATCGTCATCACGGACGATTGAAGTAACTAATAAAATAGGAAAATCTGAGCCATCTTTTCTCCGATTAAATAATTCTCCTCTAAAAGAGCCAAATAGCTTTGTTTCTTCCAGAATTTTCTGAGTAACTTCAGGTTTATTTTTAGCAGACCACATTATAGAAGACGGCTTACCGATAATTTCCGCCTCTGAATAACCATAGGTTTCCACAAAGGCCGGATTTACGTATCTTATAATATCTGATGAATCAGCTATAACAATACATTCATTAAGGCTTTTTAATGTATGGGCTAACAGTTCGGTATGTTGGCTTATGTATATTGCGGTATCCATAATTATTATTTAATACGTAGCTACGTTTACAAATATACAGGGATAAATTCATTTTTGGGGTAATCGAACCAATAAAATTTTCCCAGTAGAGGCTCAATGGCTGTCCATGAGCCTATCTCAAACTGAATACAGGTTATGGCAGATGTGGGCATGTGTGTAATATTTTGGGGGGTAAGGTATCCGACTAAATGCGTAATAGTTGGGTTATGACCAACGAGTAATACTGTTTGAAAGGTATCCGGTATTGTACGGATAACTTTCAGACACTCATTGATTCCGGCTTCATATAAACTTTGGTGGGCGGTAAGGTATTCTGAGGATAGGTTGATTTTTTCTGCGACAAGTTGAGCTGTTTGTTGAGTGCGTATAGCGGCACTGTGGTGTATTTGCTGCGGTAAATATGGAGCTGTTTTTAGGCGGTTAGCCATATTGGAGGCATCTCTAAATCCACGTTCATTTAGGGTTCTATCAAAATCTGACCGGGTGGAAATATTCCAGTCGGATTTTGCATGACGCA
>JAIXKT010000028.1 GCA_026932145.1 Bacteroidia bacterium | reverse complement strand
AACGGGAGAAAATCTGAGCTTTTTTAAAAATTTAGAGGTTATGCAACACGCTCAAACTAATCATTCCAAAAAATATCTTCCTATTATTTCTACCTCCTTACAGCCCAGAGTTAAACCCTGCTGAAAAGATATGGCAACATATCAAAAGAAAGTTTACCAATAAACATTTCGAAAATTTAGAACAAATCAGCACATTCTTTGACCAAGCAATAAAGAACCTAAGCCCTCAAATGGTAATGTCTATATGCACATTCAAATATATGAATATAGATACATTTTGGTCTAATTAAAATATCATTATCGTATTAGTTAATTAATTCAAAATCAAATAGTTAAATATTTTTATTCTTTTTGTCGTGCAACAGGCTCAGAAAGTTTACCAATAAACATTTCGAAAATTTAGAACAAATCAGCACATTCTTTGACCAAGCAATAAAGAACCTAAGCCCTCAAATGGTAATGTCTATATGCACATTCAAATATATGAATATAGATACATTTTGGTCTAATTAAAATATCATTATCGTATTACACGTTCTAAATCATCAATGTTTGAATAGGCATATCGCAAAAATAGAAAATATTGTCAGCGAAGTAGCGGCTTGGCAACAACACAGAAACAACAAAAATGGTAAAATCAATTGGCAATTTACAACAAACGATGCAAGGCAAAAACTCAGAAGACTTTATCCGTCAATTTACGATTAACATAATAGTAGTTGCAATGGAGAAACTTTTCAAATTTTCATTGATGAGTTTTCATTGCAAGAGCCTGAAGAATACAAAATAATGGTTTTGGATAATGGTGCATTCCACAAGGCAAAAAAACTAATCATTCCAAAAAATATCTTCCTATTATTTCTACCTCCTTACAGCCCAGAGTTAAACCCTGCTGAAAAGATATGGCAACATATCAAAAGAAAGTTTACCAATAAACATTTCGAAAATTTAGAACAAATCAGCACATTCTTTGACCAAGCAATAAAGAACCTAAGCCCTCAAATGGTAATGTCTATATGCACATTCAAATATATGAATATAGATACATTTTGGTCTAATTAAAATATCATTATCGTATTAGTTCGCATGTGTTGCAGCGCATCCGTAACTAATCTTACCACATGAAAACGGTCTATTACTTGTGTGCTATTTGCAAAACTGCTTCGGGCGGCTAATGCCATATTGGAAGCCATATCCATAGTTATTTCTTTTACTTTGTTTCTTTGGTTAAGGGGTATTTTCTCTAATACATCTTGTATCGTTTTTGCCTCCGTTCCGGCTATGATGGCTATGACTGATTTCTTGTTTTGGTTTCGGGTATTTTTATGGGTAACAACGGTATAAAGTTCTCCTTTAGATAAGCTGACTTCGTCAATACTAATGTGTTCGGTGGTGTTTTCCGGGTAAATCAGATAATCTTCCGCATATGGTAATTGCTTCCATTCTTTATAGCCGCTTACTTGGTGTTTATAGTGCCGCTGCAATTTCTTTCCATTCACAAAAAAGTAACTGGCTATATTTTTCATGGTATCGGGTCGCGTATCCACTTGCATCTTTTAAAAAATCCGATAGTTCACTGGTAAATTTTGAACCATCGGCTATAAAGGAAAAATCTCGTTGGATAATTGCTCCCCTTTGTTTATGTCGCCATCTTCGCTTGCGTATCCGAAGATATACTCCTTTGCCTCGTATAGGAAAGTCTTGAACAATACATACCGGTAAGAACCCCTTTGATTCGTATTCCGAAGATGAATATCCATTAGGGATTTCATTCTTTTCATCAAAATCTATGAGCCAGTATTCTATTTTCTCTGCTACCGAACATAGTTGTTGGTATTGCTTTATCTCGAAGTATTCCAATATCTCCTCCGGAAATACTTCATTGAAAAATGTTGTTTCGATGGTAAGTGTTTTTTATTGCCTCAAACATACCACTTTTAACAATTACTCCCCATAAATTAGGATTGACCCAAAAAGACTGCTTGTAACATAGCTTAAATTTTGTTTTTGGGGTTCTGAAAACGAACTTTGTGCTAAGAAGAAACTCCATTTGTGGTGAAAAATAGCTAAACTTCCCCAAATTATGTTACGGTTAAGCATTGTTCTACTATTCTTATTTTCATGGCTTTACGGAGATAGAGAGTTGGGAAAGCAAGCAAAAGAGCTATGGCAGGGGAGGCAATATGTTAGCTCTGCTGCTGCTATAGCGAAATTAGGGGATGATTTTTTGCCCCAAGAAGCAAGTTATTGGGCTTTTAATCGGGCACAGGGTTTATTTTGGGCAGAATCTTTGGAGGCAGCATACGCCCTTTATCCCAAATCATCACTTAATAATCAGGTTCTTTCTATTTCTTGGAATCAGTTGGGCGTTATAGCGATACGTGCGGGTAGGGGAGAAGAGGCAAAGCATTGTTTTCAGGAGTCGTTACGCTTAGATGAAAAGAATCAGGTTGCGCGGCGTAATTTGGAGTGGCTTTTGCGAAACAGCCCCCCGCCACCACCTCCGCCACCACCACCCTTGCCGCCACCACCTCCGCCACCCACAGTGCTCCCTAAACCAGAACAGACTTTTAACAATGTACTCCCAAATATAACCACAACTGAAACCCAGCAACGTATACACAACCTAACCCAAGAACCGAACCGCTTTTGGCAGCAGATTAGAAAAAAAACAGCCACTACCAATACCTCAAAAAACCCTTGGTAATACAAATCATGCCAATTCTAAATCGCTGTAAAAAAGTTTTCTCTACTTTTACAAACTAATTTAAAATCGTAACCCGTTAATATTTCATGGTTTCAAAACAGGCAGCAATACTGGCTATTTCTTTCTATTTATTTTTGGGGTTATCAAGTTCTATTGCGCAGGAAATTCGGTATCGCCCCGTTTGGGAGGGGAATATCAGCAGGAAATGTGCAGACGGTAGCTTGCAAATGTCTCCCTCTTTTACCGGCTGCTCTTATCGTGAAGATGTTTGTAATCTACCTTTTGCGACCCTAAGGATTCCGGTTCAAGCTGGATACCTCGTTTCCATTACAGGAGTTACTGGAAGTGCTACCTCAAGCCCAGCAGATGGGGTTTTTGACAAAACATTAAATTCAAATGATTTAGCCGGAAATTGGTTTCCCCAAAATCTGGTTGAGTTAGGCGATATTGTGGTAGAAAGAAAACAAACCTATCAATTGGTTCGGGTGTATCCCCTGCGAATACAATCCGGCGGGGGGAATATACAACGCTATTCGGAGATGATTATTCATTACCAAACTCAGCCGAGTGGAGCTGCTAAAACACAAGGAAGCCGCACGTATGCAGAAAACTCTGTACTATCCACAGGAAATTGGTATCGTTTAGCATTAACTAAAAACGGCATTTATAGACTGAATAAAGGGTTTTTAGCCAATCAATTAGGCATTAACTTAGCCGATTTAAACCCCAAAACCATCAAAATATATGGCAACGGTGGGCAAAGACTGCCACAGGATAACGCTAAATTTCGCTATGATGACCTCTATGAAAACCCGATTTATATTTCAGGGGAGCAAGACGGCCGATTTGATGACAATGACTACATCCTGTTCTACGGAGAAGGAACAACTTATTGGTTAGCGGATTCTTCCGGAAGCACTTACCAGCATGAGCTGAATATCTATTCAGACTCAAGCTACTATTATCTTACATTTGGTGGCCAAGACGGTAAACGTATAGCCGATAAACCGTCCATTGCCGGAGATACCTTAGTAGTTGGTGATAGAGATTTGCAGTTTTCTGAAGAAGACAAAATAAATCCCTCTAAATCCGGACGGCTTTGGGTAGGTCAGGCTTTTGACTTAAATAATATTCTAAACCTATCTTTTCGGCTAAACAACCCAACTGGAGACGTTACCGTGCGCTACAAATATTTAGTTCGAGCCGGCCTCCCCTCTATTTTTGAAATCCGAGAAAATGGAATATCCTACAAATCAACAAATTGCCCCACAACGAATAAATCTAACCCAGAAGCCCTTTATGGATATTGGATGAGTGAATCTATCACAATTCCGCTAACTGCCCTTACTGACGGAACTGTGGATTTACAATTTAGCTATCAAAAATCTACCGGAGATATTGTTTGGTTAGATAACGTTGAGGTTGAATACAGCCGTAATTGGCTTATTAACGCTGACCAATATACCATTCGCAGCAAAAACTACCAACGAAATGTCTCTTACGAAGTATCCGGCGGGACGTCAGGCTTGTGGATATGGAATGTTACGGATAAACAAAATCCCATAAATCAGTTGTATCAAGCTAATGGTCAGGTTCTTGCTTTTTCTTCAGAGGTATTTCGCCCAAGTGAATGGATTGTATTTCGGCCAGAAGGTGTATTTGTGCCGTCTTTCAGCGGCTTTGTTCCTAATCAAAATCTACATGGGTTGCCATTTGCAGAATATTTAATAGTTGTTCATTCAGATTTTTTAGTGCAGGCAAATCGTTTGGCAGAATTGCACCGTCAAAGATACAACCGCACCGTAAATGTAGTTTTAACGCAGCAGATTTGGCAAGAATTTTCTTCCGGAAAAGTAGATGTTACGGCTATTCGTGAGTTTGCTAAAATGTTTTATGATAAAGCCGGCAGTGATACCACCAAATTCCCCAAATATCTATTACTTTTTGGAGATGGTTCTTATGATTGGAAAGGACGTGTTTACCCTGGATCCAGCTTTGTACCCAGCTATCAAGGATTTCAGTCATTAACGCCGACCCGCTCTTTTTCCAGCGATGATTATTTTGGGTTTTTAGATGACGCAGAAGGAAATTGGGGAGAGGGAACAGGGCTTTTTCCGGATGATAATCGTGGAGTTCAAACCCATTTTTTGGACATCGGAATAGGACGCTTCCCTGTGGCTTCTGTAGCCGAAGCCGAAGCCGTAGTCAATAAAATTATTCATTACGTTAGCGACCCGGTAACTTTCGGAGATTGGCGTAACAAGATTCTATTGATAGGAGACCATAAATTAGTAGATGGATGCGTTCACATGGACCAAGCCGACCAATTAGGATCACTAATTTCCCGAAATGCTCCTTGCTACAACTTAGACAAGGTTTATGTAGATAGCTATCGTGCTGTAAACACTTCGGGAGGTGAACGCTTCCCAGAGGCTAAAGACGCGCTCTTACGTAAGTTTGAATCCGGAAATCTATTCGTGAACTATACCGGACACGGAAACGAAATCGGCATATCAAACGCATATCTACTTGAATTGCCAGATATTGCAGTGATGAAAAACTATGACCGATTGCCTTTTATGGTAACGGCTACCTGCGAGTTTGGCCGCTATGACGACCCCACTCGCAGAACAGGTGCCGAACAACTTTTTATTCATGAACAAGGCGGAACTATCGGCATGATGACTTCCGTAAGAATCGTATTTTCCGGATTTAACTTCCAATTCAACAAAAACTTCTATGAGTATGCAGTCCGTTTTGATTCAGTATTAAACCGCTATCTAACCTTAGGAGAAATTTATCAACGGTCTAAAAACCTCAGTTATTCTCCGGGTTCATACAATGCCGATGCCATCAATACTCGTAACTTCTGCCTCTTTGGAGACCCCGCCCTTATCCTAAATTATCCCAAAAACGTAGCAAAAATCACCCAAATCAATAATAAACCGATAGACCCAAGTAACCCGGATACCCTAAAAGCGATGTCTAAGGTTACGATAACAGGAGAAGTGCAAACGCCAACCGGAACATTATTAGAAAATTACACCGGCGAACTTACCGCCAAAGTATTTGATAAACCCACCCAATTTATCACCTATCAATTAGGCTGCCGTTTTCAACTACAAAAGAACATTCTATTTAACGGCGTTGCCTCCGTAAAGCAAGGTAAATTTCAGTTTTCATTTATTGTTCCATTAGATATTTCTTACGCCATAGGTAATGGAAGAATTAGCTTGTATGTTTCTGATAACCAAGAGGATGGTTCAGGATGTACCAGTAATGTTATTGTTTGCTGTACGGATTCTATGGCCGGTAAACCGGATAATCCGCCTACGGTAAAACTAATGATCGACAGCGAAAAATGGATAGACGGAAGTATTGTTAATGAAAACCCAACCCTTATCGCCGATGTAAGTGATGATTTAGGAATAAATACCTCCGGACTTGGAGTCGGGAGGGAACTAACTGCGGTGCTAAATGCCGCTGACAACCCCATCGTTTTAAATGAATATTATCAAGCCAAAAAGGATAGCTATCGTGAAGGCACTATTCGTTATCGTTTTAAGGAACTACCGCAGGGAGAATATCAGCTAAACGTTAAGGTATGGGATGTAAGCAACCATTCCGGGACGGCAGAAACCCGCTTTATCGTTGCTGATGACGCTTCCTTGGCATTAGAACATATATTTAACTATCCCAACCCATTCACAACAAACACTACTTTTTTCTTTAACCACAATCAAGCCGGACATTGGTTAGATGCCCAAATTCGGATTTATAGCATTTCAGGAAAATTGGTAAAGTCTTTACGACAAACTTTTTACGGCGAAAGCAGCATTAGCTGCTCTATTGACTGGGACGGCTTAGATGATTTTGGCCAACGAATCGGACGCGGTGTGTATGTGTATGAAGTAACCGTGCGTGTAAAAGATACCGGTAAACAAATCAGCAAATTTGAAAAACTTGTATTACTCCGTTAATGCAATATTTTAGAACTATCTGGCTGCTAATATGGATCGGAAACTTTCTAATAATAAGTTGCCAACCTCTTCCAAACCAAGCTAAAGAAAAACAACCTTCAAGGGTTGTTTTAGGTTCAGAAATCTTATTGACCCAAAAATTAGATATACTCAAAAACAAACGAGTGGCTTTGGTAGCCAATGCTACTTCCGTAGTCTTTGACTCCATACATTTAGTAGATGCACTCTTAGAGAAAAAAGTTAATTTAGTACGAATTTTTGCCCCCGAACATGGTTTTAGAACGGATGTAGATATGGAGGCAACCGTAGTAAACCATACAGATACTAAAACCGGCCTGCCAATAGTTTCTTTATACGGAAAAATAAAAAAACCTACCTATGAGCATTTAGCAGATGTAGATATTGTTTTATTTGATATTCAGGATGTTGGAACGCGCTTTTATACGTATCTCACAACCATGTGCTATGTTATGGAAGCCTGTGCCGAGTTTGGTAAAGAAATTATTATTATGGACAGACCCAACCCCAACGGATATTATGTGGCCGGACCCATATTAGATTCAAGTTTAACGTCTTTTGTGGGGTTGCATCCCGTACCAATTGTTCATGGGATGACCTTAGGGGAATATGCCCGTATGGTTAATGGAGAAAAATGGTTAGCCGGTGGCCGGGTGGCTAAGTTACAGGTGATTTTGTGTCAAGGATACCGGCATAAACTTCGGTGGCAAGAAACCGGTCGTACTTGGATCCCTCCATCTCCCAATTTAAAAACGCCGGAAGCTGCCGCTTGGTATCCCGTATTATGCTGGTATGAAGGCACAATAGTTAGCGTTGGGAGAGGTACTGAAAAGCCATTTGAACAAATTGGATTTCCTCAACACGTTGGTTTCCACAGAGCTTACCAAAGAGACTCTGCCCTGAAAGAAAAAACACACTTCTCAATCAATGGTGTAAATCTCGAAATAACCACCTTTACCCCCAAACGAATGCCCAATGCTTCTTACGAACCGCCGTGCTTAAACCAACTTTGCTACGGAGTTCGGTTTATTGACCTCCAGCCCCCAGATACAGGACTTTTCCGCTTCGGGCTGCAACTATTATTTAATTGCTACCATGAATACCGTGAGTTTTACAAAAAATATGACCAATACTATGAACCGCCGGTGTCATTTTTTAATAGCTATTTTCAACGCCTTGCAGGCGACACAACGCTACAAGAATCAGTTCTAAATCAAAAGAATCCCGAAGAAATCTATAACCGTTGGGAACGTGATGCCCGTACATTCAAAAAAACGCGACTTAATTATTTACTGTATCCAGATTGATGCCTTTTAAGTACTAAATCATAGCACGATTCTAAATTACATCTACTACTCTAACTATTCTGTGTATCAGCTAATTGCTGTACGGAAGCTAATTGATAATAAAGTCCGTTACCGGACATAAGTTCTTCGTGAGTTCCCTGCTCCATAACTTTTCCCTTATCAATAACGATAATTTTATCGGCATTTTTGATTGTAGAAAAGCGGTGAGCTATAATTAGTGTTGTTCTATTTTGCATCAGTTTATCTAAGGCTTGCTGTACCAATCTTTCGGATTCTGAATCCAAAGAACTCGTTGCTTCGTCTAAGAGTAAAATAGTTGGGTTTTTCAAGATGGCTCTGGCAATAGCAATTCTTTGGCGTTGGCCTCCGGAAAGTTTTATACCGCGTTCACCTACAAGGGTTTGGTATCCTTCCGGAAAAGAGGTTATAAAGTCGTGAGCATTGGCTTGAGTAGCTGCGGTCTCTATTTCTGTTTGGCTTGCCCCCGGCTTTCCGTAGGCAATATTTTCTGCTATAGTGCCTCCAAACAGCATTACATCTTGCGGAACTAAGGCAAATTGAGAACGATATTCGGTCAGGCTATATGTTGTAATACCCGCATCATCTACTGATATTTTTCCGGTATCGTTTTGGTATAGTCTTAGTAATAACATTGTTATAGTAGTTTTTCCTGCACCGGAGCTTCCTACTACAGCGACCTTTTGTCCTGGTTTTACTGTAAAAGAAAGCCCCTGCAACACAGGGATTTCGCTGCGAGTAGGGTAAGAAAAATGTACATCTTCAAAATCTATTTTTCCGGTAAAGCGGGTTATTGGGGTAGTGTTTACTTGATGATACGGTTCGGTAGGTTCTGCCAGTAATGACCGAACGCGCTCAGTTGCACCAATTGTCTTTTGAAGTTGTGCATAAAGGTCTCCCATCCCGCCAATAGCTGCGCCCACAAATGTTGTGTATAATACAAACGAAGTTAGTTCTCCTACCGTAATTTCTCCTGTCTTTACTAAGTGAGCACCGTACCAGATAACTAAAACGATTCCTCCAAAAATACAAAATATTAGGAATGAGACGAATGCAGCACGATATTTAGCTCCACGCAATATTGCACGAACAAACTCCTGTAAACTCTTTCCATATCTGCCGGTTTCAAATAGTTCGTTTGCAAAAGCTTTTACATTCACAATGCCTTGCAAGGTCTCTTCTACAATTATATTAGAAAGAGCTAATTTATCTTGTGCAATTTTTCCTATTCTACGAATTTGTTTACCCAAGATTACCGCCGTAATAACCAATATTGGAAAAGAGGCCAACATCACCAAAGTGAGCTTTGTCGAGATAAAGAAGATAACCGTAATTCCCACAAGGAGGGTAGCTATCTGCCGCAAGAGTTCGGCAAGTGTTGTGGTAAAGGTATCTTGTATTTGACTTAAATCTGCCGAAATTCGGCTGGTGAGTTCACCTACCCGATGTTGGTTAAAAAAGACTAATGGCAAGTATATCAGGTGGTTGTAAAGTGCTTTGCGAATATCTGCTAATGTTTTTTCGCCTACTTCTGCAAACCAAACTACCCGGAAAAAAGAAAATACAGCTTGTAGGCTCAGTACGGCTACTAATATGATTGCTAATTCATCAATAGTAAAATAGGCTTGTGTAGTCTTGTAGGCTGCATCAATTAGTTTTCCGGTAGCAAACGGAAAGGCGAGAGTTGTTAGGCTTGAAAAAATGAGGAATATAAGTCCTGCAAAGAGTTTGATTTTGTAGGGCTTAACGAAGCGGGCTATTTGCCAAAACTCGTGTATGCGTTGGCGGGTTATGGGAGGAGGCTTGGGTGAGTCGTCTTCAACATCCCATCTGCGAGATGCCATAGGTTTTCTACGGTCTTAGTCTTGAATCTTTGCAGTTATCCGAATGTCTTTCAATGGCTTATCGTTTTCATCTTTTTGAACAGCGATAATTTTTTCGACAACATCCATTCCTTCAACTACTTCTCCAAAAACAGTGTACATATTATCCAAAAATGGTGCTCCGCCAACTTCTTTATACAGTTTCTTTTGTTCAGGGCTATACTTAAATGGTTTTACTTCTTTTTCAAATGCTACACGCATTCTCTTTTCAAAATCCATAGAAAGTTTGGTTACGGAATCAGGATTGCTTTTTTGCAGTGTTTGAAAGTCTATTTTTCTCAGAAAATCATTTTCCGGGCGGCCAAAAAACTGTTTACCAAAGAATTGCATTTGGTCTTGCTGAATGTAATTTTCTATTTGGTTTAGTTCTTCATCAGAGATTTTTTTTCCTTGCACGATGAAAAATTGGCATCCTGATGATCTGCGCATCGGATTTATTTCATCTCCGGTTCTTGCCATAGCTACAGCACCTCGCTTGTGAATGTATTTTGAAGACAAAAATTCCGGATCAAGGGTGTAGGTTGTGTCCCCTTGCCCCGGTTTTCCTTGAAAGTTAGGATTACGGGTGTTGGGGTCGCCTCCCTGAATCATAAATTCTGATATTACCCGATGAAACGTAGTGTTGTTATAAAAACCAGATTTAACTAAACTTTTGAAATTCTCAGAGTGTTTGGGAGTATCTGGATTCAGACGTATTTTTATATCCCCAAAAGAAGTGCTGATAGTAACCAGCCCTTTGGTTTCTTTTTGTTGGCAGCCGCCAGTAAAGCCAAAAAGAAATATAAAAGCAATTAATGCCGGCAATAATTTACTTGACATTGTGTATGTGTGTGTTGTACAAAATAAGCCGCGAAGTTAGTTTATTTTAAGGCACAAGTAACTAAAAACATTTACAATGAAATAAAGCCATATTAACTTATCGTAAGTTATTGACTTATTGGTAGTTTGAGCTTTATTCCGAACCATTTACGTAGTTTACGAATCCAATAGGGTTTTTGTTCAAAGCTTATTTTATGCTGAATTAGTTTTTCCGGTCTTATATTTTGGGCTAAACTGCATTTTTGTTCCCATGTTTTTTCTTCGTTCTTTTGCCAAAAAACAGCGAGTACTTCACGAAATTCTTTGAAATTCCAGTAATGGAATAAGATATTTTCTGCCGGAAAAATATAGCCATTTTCTTGAAATACCACCGAAAAAGCCAATTGCTCAATGGTATGTTTGGGATATTCTTTGTATAACAAATCTGTTATATCTAAAACTCTGATTAACAGTTTTTTATCTGCTGTTTGAAAGCCAAGTACGCCTGCGTTCCACATACCTAAATTTCCCTTGATATGTAACTGCCCTGATGGAACATTAAATGTTTTTCCCCGAATATGGTTATATATCTTCTTGTTTAGCAGTAGTTTAGATTTTTCTAAAATATCTTCTTGGGTGTGCATAATCCTTTTTTGGGATTCAATGGTGTCAAAAAGTAGTTCAGGTGAGGCCATAAAAGTAGTATCGGTATCTACATACAATAAGTTTCCACTAACGCGCTCCGAAATATCTAACAAAACCGCTATTTTTACTCGATGAACAAAGTCTATTTTACCACGCCATTGCTGAATTTTTTCGGCAGTTATAGGAAAAAATAAAACAGAACTCTCTTCTCCAATTTGCTGACGAAACCAATCCGGTTGGTCTGTATAAACAATAACCTTTAAATCAGAGTTCAAAATATATGGCCAAAGTGTTGATAATGAATACAAACACTCATGTAGAATTTCTGTTTTCCCGTAAGCTTGATATACAATATAGTTCATACTGCCAGACGGCTATCTCTTGGCTTCTTAAAAAACCAAGTTGGTAAAATTAAACATAGTTCAATAAGTTATGTGGATTATTTTTAGTAATTAGAAAAAGGAAACCCTCAAAAAACTTTACAATTCTTTGAGGGGCAAAAATACTGGTTGTTGTTCAGTGCCTTACAGCGTTTTTAGTTGCTAAATATTTGGCTTCAACTAATTTTGTAATTTTGAGTAGTGAAAAAAATATTTTATCTTCTGTTCATAACGGGGTTAGTTTTTGGGTGTACTAACAATCCCAAAGTGGATACCAATAATTCGGGTACTCAAAATACTCCTGTTTTTGTGCGTAAATCTCCTGATTTTCAAGTAGATTCGGCTTATTTTTTTATTGAAAAGCAGTTGAGTTTTGGGCATCGTATTCCAAACACACCGGGGCATAAGCGGTGCGCAGCTTGGTTAGTAGAAAAATTTAAAGAATTTAAAGCGGAGGTAACCGTTCAGGCAACTACGGTAACTAAGTATGACGGTGTTCCGTTGGCTATTCAGAATATCATTGCAAGTTATAATCCCCAACAGGCACACCGTATTTTGATTAGTGCTCATTGGGATAGCCGCCCTGTTGCTGACGCAGATTCGTCCAACAGAGATAAACCTATTCCCGGAGCTAATGACGGAGCCAGCGGAGTAGCGGTATTACTTGAAATTGCCCGCCAACTGGGTGCTCAGAATCCTGCTATTGGAGTAGATTTGATTTGTTGGGACGCTGAAGACCTGGGAGTTAGCCACGAAGAAAACTCGTATTGCCTTGGCTCTCAATATTGGAGTAAAACACCACACCTACCGGGATACAAAGCAAAATATGCTATTAACCTTGATATGGTAGGTGCAGCAGGGGCTACTTTTACCCAAGAAGGTTTCTCTAAACAATATGCACAGCAATATCTTGACCATGTATGGCAAATCGCGCACCATCTTGGATATGGCCAGTATTTTTTATTTAACTCGGATTCAGAAATATTAGACGACCACTTCTATCTCAATACCATAGCAAACATACCTACCATTGATATTATTCACAGAGATTTATCAACAGGAGGGTTCTTTCCTCACTGGCATACTCAAAGAGATGATATTCAGTCTATTAACAAAGAAACACTGAAAGCTGTTGGCCAAACAATGCTGGAAGTAATATTTCAGGAGACCAAAACCACGCCGGTACAATAACGCCCTATTCTTTAACTATACGGATAAAAACGTAGAAATCTACTGAATCAGTAATAACTGAATTGATAGCAGTTGGTTTTTTTGAGTTGTAGTATTTCTTCACAAGTTCTAATAAATCATGAGGCGAAAACGTATAATTACGTTTTCGCCTCATAAAAATCGGTTTTATCTAATTGTTAATTAGGTTTATTTTGTGATAAGTTTTTCGGGCACACCGATTTCAGTCATAAAATTGACATACATTGTTTTGTATTCTTCCATATCTGGAGCGAGTTCTATTGCTTTTAAGTAAGCATCACTTGCTCTGTTAGATACTTTATTTTTGTAATACATTTCTGCTAATACGATATAAGCAAAAGCACCGGTTTCTCCAAGGTCTTGGTTAATGCTTTCAACATCTTTTAAGATAACTTGTCTTTGGGCATTTCCTGCTGTCTTGAAGCAGATGTCGTCAGACTTCATACTTAAATGTCGTTTATCAGATACGTGCCAATAGTAGCAATAATTTGTTTTTAAATTTAGTGCCTTAATATCTACCGTTACGCTGGTTCCTTTCAATACTTTGTTATACAATATATTATTTTCGTCGTCTGCGATTTCAAATTGATATTCGATAGATCCCTGTAAAGCTGCCCAACTGAAAGTTACTTCATCATCAATAATATTTTCAGCTTTTCTGGGCAATATCGGTGTGGGTGAAGCGGCTCTTTCTACTGATCCGGTATTAACCATATTATTGCCGGAACGTTTTTGAGTGCTTTGGTTCATTACATAGTTTACATATTCAGTGGTAATGTTGGAACTGGCATTGGGTATTTGTTTTTCCAATTCCACTACGGAGTAGCTACCGGCCTTTTTGAGTGCCAGTGTTTTTAGGTTAGCATGAACAAGCGTTACATAAGCTGATTCACTAACCTTGATAGCATCTCCTTTGTCAAGTTTTGCTCCATAAGAAGCTTTTTGCCAGTTAGGAGAATTTGACTTTTGTATCATCACCGTTCCACTCATAGCGGTAACGGTAAATACATAACTATTTCCCAATACAAGATAAGGAATAGCTGCAAATGTTACTAAAATAAATTGAAGAAAAGTACGCATAGGTTTAAAATTTTAATATTGATATTATATTTTTGTCTTTTACGAAAATAGAACTTAGTTTGTTACAAGAGTTTTCTGGATTTAAGGAGGCCAAAATACACATCTAAAACGTCCCCCCCTAACAGGAGTACAGAAACCGTTAATGCCAAATTAAGCTCATAATCAAGCTCGTAGAAAACTAAGATAGTTAAATACAAAAGTATTAAACTTCCTACAATTTGCAAAATACGAACAATTAAATCGTAAAAATAATCGTATTTTAGGTAAATAAACGCAAATAAAAGGATGTTGAAGTAACAAAAAACGACAGCAGTTACCCATGACAACCAGTCCGGCATAGTGTTAATATACTGTTCGTTGAGAATTGTAGAAATCGTATTTGCATGAACCACAATTCCATACATATCCGGAAAAGATTTTCCGGCAAAACGTTTGTTTAGGGGAGTGAAGAAAATATCCTCATAAGAATTTCCGACAACATCTAAGCTAAAAAAGCCAATAAGTACAATTTTGTTCCGGATAAAGGAAATATCCACATTAGGGTTAAACATATCAGGGACATCTATGGTATAAAACTTCTCTAAATTTCCCCGATAGTTAATACGTTCAATTTCATTATCTCGGTTGTATAATTTTTGGACTGCTTTTGGGTTCACCATTTCACAGATTTTCACCGGAAAAGAAATGGTTTTATTTCCCTGCACGGTTTGTGTGGGCACAAATTTCCTAACAGTCCTAAAATCGCTATTTTCTTCATTATAAACATTTGCGTAAGCTCCGGTGCAATGGCGCGTAAAAATAGCGGCTGAAGTTAGCAGGGTGTCAAAGGTTTCGTTTTCTTCATTGTAGTTAGATAGCTCTTCAACCAAAACCACATTACCGGCTTCTTGCAGCGCATTGGCCAACGTAGAGTCGAACTCCGGCCCTTTTTCTTTTCGGAAAAAAGCATCTATTCCAATAACTGCCGGCTTATTTGCGCTTATTCTGCGTAGCATAGTACCTATTTCCGGCCGGCTCAGCTGACCAATATTTACAATAACGATATTTGTATCAGCTTGCTCATTTTTATTAAAAGCCGGATGAGAAAAAACAATATCAGTTAGTTCAAAATCTTTAAGTGCAGTAGAAACAGGGTCAATAAAGTCAAAATTAGGGAGCAGCCCAAGTGATCCCATAATTGAAAAAATCAAGGCAGTAACAATTGGTGCGTGCAGCCAGTAAACGCGAGATTTCATCGGTTAATTAGTTACGTTTTCTTGATATAAACTACTCTTTTGGGGATATTTAGGGGTGATAGGGCGATAAAACCGATGGATTTCAATTAGGTCTTTTTCGTAATTACCTGTTGGGTAAAATATTTTTCCGATTCCGGCATATTTTTTATCATAATCTAAATATCCCATAGCTAATGGAACGTTGGCACCTACGGCTACATGATAGAATCCAGTTTTCCAGCCTTTGGTGAGGCCACGGGTACCTTCAGGAGCTATCATCAGAGCCAATTCATCTTGTTCCTGAAATAAGTCAATTGTTTCTTGAACGGTATTATTTCGTTTAGATCTATCAAGTGGGATTCCTCCGGTAGCCCGCATAAGCCAGCCTAAGGGAAATCTAAATAGTTCTTTTTTAGCTATAAAGGCTATTCTTTTTCCCATCAGGAAGAAGGCGCAAATAGAAAATACATAATCCCAATTGCTGGTATGCGGTGCTGCTATTACAACAGATTTTTTTATTTCGGTAGGGTAATAACCCACTAATTTCCAGCCAAATAGCCAGAATATAAATTTTGAAACAGCTTTCATAAACAACAAAGATAGTTATTTTTTGTTGTTTATGAAAAAGTAGTATCTTTGCGCTTCAATTTGCGCCCGGGTGGCGAAATTGGTAGACGCACCATCTTGAGGGGGTGGCGCCGCAAGGTATGCTGGTTCGAATCCAGTCCCGGGCACAAGTGGCTATTTGCCCAGGTGGCGAAATTGGTAAACGTTGCGGTCTCAGAAGCCGTTGTGGTAACACTTGGGAGTTCGAGTCTCCCCCTGGGCACCAATAACGGATTTTATCCAATACTCTTTCTGCTTAGCTATTGTTCCACTTTGTGAACTTGCAGTAAATATAGCTGACTTATCCATTAGAGAGAATTGACCTAAATATAAAAGCCGAAAAATAGTTGGAACAAAAGAAGAACCTTTCTGGAATATTGAAAATTATTCAGTTTAGGAAGAATTTATCAGCAATAATTAGCAATTTTGCTCCCAAATGGTTTTCAATATGGTTACTTAGCATAAAATTTTACCATTATAAAATCTTATTTCCTTTGATTTAATTGATATTGTATTGATTTCAAGAAAATTATTTAACCTTATTCAGTGGAAAAGAACCTGGCCGGTTTTATGTCTTTTGTTAGGTGGCCAGTACTGGAATTTTCCGATGCCGGAATCCAATGGGTTAAGCGGCACTTTTGGGGAACTTCGGGACAATCATTTGCATTCTGGTTTTGATATTAAAACTTTTGAGCGGATTGGGATTCCGGTACGGGCTGCCCAAGACGGCTATGTATCTCGGATTTTTGTGGCTTCGTATGGCTACGGAAAAGCTTTGTATATCCGGCACGCAGACGGCTACTCTACGGTTTATGGCCATTTAGATGAATTTGCCCCAGCTATAGACCAAAAAGTTCGCTCATCACAAAGAGCAAATAAACAATTTGAAATTCAGTTGTTTCCAAAATCAAATGAGTTTCCCATAAAAAAAGGAGACATCATCGCATATTCTGGAAATACCGGCTATTCTGCCGGCCCACACCTGCATTATGAAATTCGAGATGAAAACGAAAATATCATTAACCCGTTCTTATATCATGCAAATTATTTTCAGGATATAATTCCGCCAACTATTAATCGAATTGCGATTCAGCCACTTACTGCCTATTCGAGAGTGAATGGAGACCCTGATAAAATTCTCTTTTATCCAAACCAATCCGAACATAACTACAGTATCCCCGAAGTAGTATCCGTTTATGGCCCGGTAGGTATTGAGTTTTCCGGTTATGACATCATAAATGGCTCCAGAAATACCAACGCTATCTACCAAGCTCTATTGTATCTCGATGATTCACTGGTTTATCAATACAGTATGGATAAATATAGCTGGAACGATATGCGATATGTAAATATCCATATTGACTATCGGTTTTATCGAGAAAAAGATGGCAGATTGCAGCGCTGCTACGTAGAACGAGGAAACCAACTTCCTATTTACCGTAACTTGCTTAATAACGGACGTATTCACATTCAGGATAATTTGGTACACACTGTAAAGCTCATTTTGTATGATTATGCTGGGAATAAAGCCTTGTTTACCTGCGCATTGACGCGCTCAGATGAACCTCCCTTAAAATCATCGGGCATCTCGGCCTATCAATATTCAGAACCCACCGCTTTTGTAAGAGAAAATTATGTTATTGTAAATCAACCAATTGGAAAAATCGGTGATATTGTTGCTTCGTATAAAGATGGAACAAGAAAGTTTTTTTTCCCAACCGTTCATCTGCCCAATCGCAGTGTTACCGTTATTCCTATCCTAAACAAGCAGTTACCCAATAGATTAGCCAGCGTAGCTTGGAAAAATGATATTATTTTTTCAGGACAATCTCTCATACTGCCTACTCAACGATCGACTGTTCGTTATGGAGATAATTTAGTGGCAGATTTTCCCGTTGCAGCAGTTTTTGATACTACCTACCTCACGGTTTCAGAACGGGCTCCGGTAGAAAAACAGTATGGGTCAAATATCTTTACAATTGGAGATTTAAGGCAACCTGTATTTAAAAAGTTTACCCTAAAACTACTCCCTAACCAAAATGGAAAACGTTTCCCTCCAAATAAATTAACTATATTCCGCAGAAAAACAGACGGCTCGTTAGATTATGTAGATTACACTTACCGGCACGGAAACGAATATTTTGCCCCCTGCAAAGACTTCGGAGATTACTTTCTGCTGGTAGATACAATTCCCCCAACAATCTATCCCTTAACGATTAACAACGGCAGCAAAATTACACAAGAGCAAAAAATTAAATTCAAAATTGAAGACAGCCTATCAGAAGTAAACCTGTATAAAAACGGAATTACTTTAGATAATAATTGGATGCTTGCAGAATATAACGAATATGACGGAATAATGACTTGGAGAATCAAAGAGCCGATTGCACCCGGAAAACACACTCTACTCGTTTGGGCAGAAGATAACTGCGGAAACTTTACCCGAAAAACTTATACCGTTTACAGCGAATAAATGCTGTGCATCGTGGATGCGGCTTCGACAGCACTATAAAGTTAATCGTTATTGTGCTTAGGTAATGAGAATGAGTAGCTTAGCATACATTCTAAGGGACCAAAAACGGCCTACTGATTTCAGTAGGCCGTTTTTGGGTAAACTACGATAGTTCTGTAAATGGTACTTGCTTTTATTTAGCTTGAATCAATTCAGCGTTAATATTTAGGCGAACTGTTTGTCCGATTGTTAGGCCGCCAGCTTCTAATACAGCATTATATTTTAAACCGTAGTCATAGCGGTCAATTTCACCCCAAACTTTTAGGCCGGCGCGGGTGTTGCCATACGGATCTTTAATAAGACCGTTAAACTTTGCATCTAAGGTAACTGTTTTGGTAACGCCGTGCATCGTTAAATCTCCGGTAACTTTATACTGCTTCCCCGAAACTTGGGAGAATTTTTTCCCCACAAATTTGATGGTTGGATAATTTGCTGCGTCAAAAAAATCATCGCTTCTCAAGTGGTCATCGCGTTTTGGCTCTTTGGTATCAATACTTTTTACCTGGATGGTTGCATCAAAGACAGCATCTGTGAAATCCGGTTTATCTGATTTTACGTTAAAGACAAAATCATTAAAACTTCCCGTTACCTCAGAAATAACCATGTGGTCTATTGTAAAGCCAACAGATGAATGGCTTTTGTCTAATTTCCAAACAGTAGATTGAGCATTTACGATAGATGCACCCAGAATGAAGCAAAAAGCTACGATTAAATGTTTCATATAAATTGAAAATAAAATGATGTTGCAAAGTTAAGTGTTGTAACGTTAAAAAAAAATATTTGGCACATTTTTTTCTTATTTTGTAGTACAAATTTCGAGCCATGAATAAATTAAATACTGTTTTGATTTCTTTTTTATTGTATCTATTTAATTTTCAGCTAATTGGTCAAAATCAGCTACCGGAGGGTGCAGACCCAAAAGCGGTTGAAGTGATTAATAAGTTTTTGGAAATTCTGCAAAACAATACATTAGACAAGAGTGCGTCATTAGTTGTTCCGTATTTACATAAAAGTATGTTGGATAAATTTGGCAAAACGGTTTCACCGGATGTGATGAGTGTTCATTTTAAGCGTTCTCATGCAAATGCGCGTTTGTATGCCTATCCGGTGGTTGTGTCTCGTACCAAAAATGTTTCTTTGGGGGTTATTGGCTTCGCTGAAACAAATGAGAAAGGGAATTCTGTTGAATATTTTATTGGGAAGAAAAATGGGCGCGGCTATCCGGGAGCCATTCGGATATTTTTTCCGGAAAATGGAGGAGAGCCTAAGATAAGTTACTTAGGAATTTAAAGATGCTGGATAATTTTATTTTCCAAGATAGTAGTTTCCAGTAAGTTGTGCCCAAAATAGTAAGGTAAACAATTGAGAGACGGGAGTGGTTTGGTTATATTCAATGCGGCTATTTTTCCAACTTGCAGGCTTCCGTAAGATTGGTGCAGGTTCATTGCGGCAGCGCCATGAAGGGTTGCAGCGGTAAGTGCTTCTGCGGGTAACATCCGCAACTGAATGCAAGCTAAGGCAAGTACAAAGTTCATATTGGCAGAAGGGGCAGTTCCCGGATTAAAATCACTTGCGATGGCCACGGGAATATTTGCTTGAAGCAGTTTACGGGCAGGCGCGTGGGGAATCTGTAAGAAAAAAGAGGTTGCCGGCAATAAGGTAGCAATGGTATTGCCTTGGCTTAACGCTGTTAGCTCTTCATTTCCAATACATTCTAAATGGTCTGCCGAAATAGCATTATGTTGTATGGCTACCTGAACCCCGCCGGAATAGTCTAATTCATTTGCATGAACTTTTCCGATTAATCCGAATTTATCAGCACATTCCAATATTTGGGATGTTTCTATCGGCGTAAAAAATCCTGTTTCACAAAAGACATCTACAAAGTCGGCTAATTTTTCTTGTGCAGTTAGGGGAATCATCTCCTTGCATATCAAGCTGATAAATTTTTCGCGGTTATTTTTAAACTGGGGGGGGAGTGCATGAGCCGCTAAGAGGGTAGTGCGAATTTTGATGGGAGTTTCGGCTTGCAGTCTTCTGGCGACCCGCAGCATTTTGAGTTCATCAGGAACGGTTAGGCCATAGCCGCTCTTGATTTCGATAGCTCCGGTTCCTAAGGTTTCGATATAACGGATTCTGGCTAAGGCTTGTTGAAATAGAACATCTTCGGGGGTTTGCTGTAGTTTTTGTGCGGAGTTTAGGATTCCGCCTCCGGCAGCCGCGATTTCTTCATAGCTTTTTCCTTGAATTTTCATTAAAAATTCATTTTCTCGGCTTTGGGCAAAAATCAGATGTGTATGACTGTCGCAATAAGCTGGAAATACAATTTTTCCGCTACAATCTATTGTAGAAATATCTTTAAAAGATTCCGGAATTTGGGTCATTTCTCCAAATGAAGCTATTTTTCCGCCTGATATTAAGAGCCACGCTGCCTGCAAACATTCGGGATTTGCCATTAAATCTCCCGTTCGAGTGCGGTTATTTTGTGAATCTACTATCCAAAGTTCATGGATATTGGTTAGTAATAATTGCTTTTCCATATTTTTTTGTGAATGTAAAATGGTAGCGTAAATATTCTAAATAGCTATGTTTCAGATATTTCTGGCTGTTCTGCATTCTTTTTGAGTTCCCGTGCTTGTATTTTTTTGGCTTCCCAAGCAGAAAAGACATAATCAAAGCCGTTTAGATACAGACCTAACAGCAGAATATTTAAGTGAATGTTGAAGATAAAATAACAAGCTATTGATGCAATACCGAGAAATAAGAAGTTACTGAGGTATTCAATAAAGAACTTTCCCAAAGGCAGTTTATACAAAATCCGGAAGAAACGTCTATCTTGTAGCTTTTTAGTTGCAAAAATATTGTATGAGAATATTAGGTAAATTATTAATAAAAATAATGATATAAAGGGAGAAATGATATTGTCTCCTGCCCGGAGGTCTAAAAAGACGTTATATAAAATCAGCGGGCCGGGGACATCTCCGTAAAAAGTTTCGTGAATATCATGCTCGTAAAAATCTCCTAAAATAACGATTTTGTCTTGAATCATAGCTTGAAACATAGAGTCATTGGCCATGAGCATTTCACCTAAGTTCACAACGGCGTAACGCTTATCTAATGGTGCTTCAAACAAATCATAGGGGCGGACCCGAAAATCAACAATAAAAGTATTCAAAACAGGATGGCCATTTAGTTTTGTAGCAAATTCTGTTGATTCATAAGTGGCCTTTTCGATTTCATGATACAAAACTAACGGCGTAGAGGGGAGAGAATCTTGATGCAAAATGGGAAACTTAAAGAACATTCCGTCAAAGGTTTCATAGTCAGAAATTCCTCGATTCACTTTAAAAATGGGCGTATCTAAGGCGGTTTCATTGAGATGATAAGAGACGACAATTTTTTGGGTTTGGTTTAGAGCCGCTTGTAGCACTGAATCCGAAGGAGAAGCGTCTTTGAAAAAAATATCACATAAAATATAACGATGCCGGTTTTTGGTCTTTAGTAGAAATTCAGAAAGTTTTGTTCTATCTACAATTGGCTGGTTTCCAATAGGAAACCCGTCATCGTCTAATAAATCTATTAATATTAAGTCATGAGAAACATTCACAAAAAGCACCTCTTTTTTATTTGGTTTTTGTTCATTTCCTAAAACTATTCTTCGGAGTATAGAGGTGAATTTGACTAACGTAACTTCATCTCCATAGGTGATGTTTTGCTGTAACCAATAATAAGTTAAGCCTAACATAAAGAGGGAATTCAGCAAACTGGCTATCCATACACCCCGTTTAGAAAAATATCCATCATTCATAATGATTGCTGCAAGATATAAAGGAATTGCTAAGGTTCAGCATCTTTTTTATACAGTTATAGGCTGAATAAAGATAGTTATCATTTTTTAAATAAGCGGCTTTTATTTTCTGTTTATATTCGCGGCAATACTCACCCAATAGATATGTGTATCCTACCGAGATGCAGCCTGTTTTTTGTAACATTTCAACTCATTGCAGTTCTCTTAAAAGCCCAAGTAACTATCACGATAGACGATATGCCCTCTGTTGGTGATACTGCTATTCTAAGCAGGTCATTAGCCAATATAGGCATGAATTGGAACGAAACCGGCCAGAATTTTCATTGGGACTATTCCAGCCTTTCGCCACAAAGGCAGGAAATATCCCGCTACCAAAGCGTAACTCAAACTCCGTACTTTTTTTATTTCTTGAACTTTACTACTTATGGAACAAAAATCATTGATAGCATTGGACTTCAGCAGTTTTCTATCAAGAATATTTATAATTTTTACCAGAAGAAAAACAATACCTTTTCGGCTGTGGGTATTGGTGCCAGTGTTCAGGGATTTCCTTTGGGAGCCAAACACAGTGATCCTGATGATATTTTCTATTTGCCGTTGTATTATGGGATGCCGCCCCAAAGCAACACATTTAAGTTTAAGTTAGGTGTTGGAGATTCCATTGGCTGGGCTGCTTCGGGAACCCGCAGCACAGTAGTTGATGGCTGGGGAACAATCACAACCCCTTACGGTACTTTTCCGTGCATACGGGTAAAATCAACCATCACAGAAACAGATACTATTACATTTCAAGGGTTTAAAATCCCTATTCCGCGTAATCAAATAGAACTCCGTTGGATGAGCCCGGGATACAAGATTCCTATTTTACAAGTAAATGGCACACAATTTTTAACGACAACGACTTTTACGGATGTTATTTACTTAGACCTTGACCGCCGGCCGGTAGCTGCTTTTTCCGCAGATATTCGTACCGGATGCCGCCCTATGTCCGTTCAGTTTGCAAATAATAGTGAACGAACAACCCAAAATACGTGGGATTTTGGGGACGGAAATACTTCTACCCAAGCTAACCCAACTCATACATACACCGAAGCAGGAGCCTATAACGTAAAACTTATCGCCAGAAATAGCTTAGGTGTAGATTCAGTGATTCAAAATCAATACATTTACGTTATTGGTGCTGAAATCAAAATTACTTCAACCAAAGATACCGTAACGATGGCCAATCCGGTAGTGAGTTTTTATAATGTCAGCTATTATCCCAGCGGCCAATACACGTGGCTGTGGGACTTTGGAGACGGCTATTTTAGTAACCAATATCATTCTTCTCATTACTACCGAAAACCCGGTGTCTATGAAGTAACTCTTTATTCAACGAATTCACATGGCTGCAAAGATACTTTGTTTCCCAAGAAAATTATTGTTGTTCAGGAAGTTACCGCAATAGACTTGCCGGAGTGGGCACAAGGATGCGTTATTTTTCCCAACCCCTCATTTTCCCAGCAAGCATATTTGAAACTTGGGCAACCCACCCTTAGAGAAGCAACTATTCATATTTTATCTATAACCGGACAAACCATAGAAACGATCACCGTTTCTTCGGGAGAAAGTCAGATACAACTGCCAAATTTGGCTTCTGGAATGTATTTCGTGATTATAGAGCAGGATTCTCGGATTCTTTTTAGGGAAAAATGGGTTGTTTCTAATCCATAATCAGTTGATTATGAGTTAGCTTGAAGTTGGCAGATAGCTATCCAAGCCATTAATCCCGGAGCAATTTTTAAGGCATCTTCATCAATATCAAAGTGTGGTGTGTGTAGGCCATGAATAATTCCTTTGTCTTCGTTTCTGGTACCTAATCGGTAAAAACAGCCGGGGATAACTTGGGTATAGTAAGCAAAGTCTTCAGAGGCAGTCCATAAATCAAGATTAACAATATTATCTGCGCCTACATATTGCTCAATTGCTTGTTGAACTGATTGTGTTAATGATTCGTCATTGCACAAGACTGGGTATCCTCTTTTTATTTGTAAGTCGGCTGCTGCCCCAAAGCTACCTACCAAAGCGTATGTAATATCTTTGATTTTTTGGTGTGCTTGGGTTCTCCAGTGCTCATCAAAGGTTCGAAATGTGCCTTCCAGATATACTTGCTCTGGAATGATGTTGGTAGAGCCTTCTGCCTGAATTTTTCCGAATGTTAATACGGAGGGGGTTCTGGGGTCAGCTATTCGGCTAATAACTTGCTGCAGAGTTACAATTAGTTGAGCAGCAATAGTAACGGGGTCAATTGTTGTGTGGGGTTGTGCGCCGTGCCCCCCTTTTCCTCGGATGGTCAGGTAGATTTCATCAGCGGAGGCCATGTATTTTCCTTTTCGGACTCCGATTTTTCCTATCGGAATTAAGGGCATGACGTGCTGGCCAATGATGTTATTCACAGTTGGATTTTGTAAAACTCCTGCTTGAATCATCAGAGAAGCTCCGCCGGGTAGCCGTTCTTCTGCCGGCTGAAAAATAAATTTAATTGTTCCCGATAATTCAGATTTAAAATGGTTCAAAATAGCGATAGTTCCCAATAAAGAAGCTGTGTGCGCATCATGGCCGCAGGCGTGCATTTTTCCGGATACGCAAGAACGATATAATACATCATTTTCTTCTTGGATAGGTAAAGCGTCAATATCAGCACGTAGTGCTAAAACAGTTCCTGTTGTTTTTCCGGAAATAGAAGCTACAATTCCATTGCCTGTAATTCCTACTTCATGGGCAATTCCCATAGTAGTAAGTTCTTGGGAAATATATTTTGCCGTTTCATGTTCTTCAAAAGAGAGTTCCGGATTTTGGTGCAAATGCCTGCGAATGCGCTGCACCATCGAAAAATAATGCAGTGATAGCTGTTGAATTTCTTGGATTAACATATTCGTTAAACACTCGGTTATACTTAATGGTTTCTTCGTTGCTCTTCAAAGCTCCCTACCCACGAAGATACCGGTCGAGTAACATACCACGCAATAGCTGCATACAATACCCCAAAAGGAATGTCAATAAAGTAATGCTGCTTGATAAATACAGTAGAAGAAATAATGAATATAGTGCCTAAAACAATGATAGGTAGAAACTTACGGGCATATTCATAAAAAAATAGGGTTACTAAAATAGAATGTCCTACGTGTAAACTGGGCAGTAGATTAAAACCTGTATCTGCATGGTAAATCCATTTTACCATTGTAGCTGCAATTGAATCTGCATAGATTTCGGGGCGGTTCATGTGTGAGGGGAAAAGTACAAATGTTAATAATGCCGAGAATTGTAGCACCCCAAAAGCTGCTACCATCTGATAGAATCTTTCGCGTGTGCGCATAACTGGTAAGGCAATCAACACCCACAGATAATACAGATAATATCCGTAAACAAATTCCGGAATAAACGGAATGTAAGCATCTACCCAAGAATAAAGTTCAGCAAAACTACCTCCGTTCTGCACCATCTTGATATTCACTCCATCTGCATAAAAATAGCCGGCAGCAAATAGCGCAATCGTCAGAACAGTAACCAACAAACGCTCAAATGAGTAAGACATTTTTCTGCTTTATTTCTATTTGCAAAAATAAAAATATTATTAATTAGTAGGTTTTTTCTGCTTAATTAGTAACATCAATAGAATTTTTAGGGAACTATTTGCTATCAGCTACATTTCCGTCAATAAGTTCTTGGTATTTCTGTAACTGCTGAAAAAGTGCCTGTGTAGCCGGTTCAGTAGGGTTTGGATAGTAAGTTTGGATATAGCCTATTGCTTGATTACAAGTTTCTTGTGCTTGATTCCAAGAATTATTGTGGATAAGTTTTTCTATCTGTTGGGCAAAAAGAGTTGCTTCTTGTATCACAACGGCATATCTAACTTCTGGGTCTGTTAGAAAATTTGTACTTGAATCGTCAGTTGGTTTTAAGGTAATTGTTTGTTCAAATTGAATGGTTCTTTTTTTATTTGGGTCAAAATAGGTTACGGTAACTTTTGGTGTAACGGGCTGCTTAGATGCCGGTGGGTCAAAAGTAGCTATCCAAGTATAGTTTTTATTTTCCTGAATGACCGGAAGCTGTGCAATAGTTTTACCAAATTCTATTTGAGTGCCTTTTCCCAAAAACTTTCTGATTTTCATCGTGTTTGGGTATTCAAGTGCTATTTGAAGTTGTGTAGCAACCGGTGCCAAAAGAGTGCTTATTTCCGTTGATAGTTGTTCTGTCAGTTGGGTTTCCAATACGGCATAAAAATTACCGTTTCCATACTTAGCCCAGGTAGTTAGTTGTTCTGTATCAATATCTTGCCCTAATCCAAAAATAGATAGCTGAATGCCTCTATTTTTAGAGAGTTGAATTTTTTCGGTGATTTCATCAGGGATGTTTTGGCGGGCATTAGTTACTCCGTCTGTAAAAAGAATTATCCGATTAACGCTACCGGGCTGGTCGCCTCTTTCCAACACGGAATAGGCCGCCAATAAACCTGCCTGCATATTGGTACTGCTGCCGGATTCTAAGGTATCCAATAACTGAGTAAGCCAACTGCCTGTACCTAAGATTTTTAGGTTGCTAAGAATGGATGCTTCACTGGAAAAGGCGACCACTGCAAGATTATCGGTTCGATTTAAAGTGTTTTTAATAGAATCAATAGCAGTTTTAACAAACTGGATGTTGCCTGAACGAAACATCGTAGCACTTACATCTATCAAAAAAACAATGTTTATACCTGCATTAACCTTATTTTCAGGAGTAGGGTTTGCTTGAATAGCTATCTGCAATACACATTCCGGCATATTAGGGTTAAAAAATGGGCTTCCTAAGCGTAAGTTTAATTTTATTGATTCTTTGGAACTATCTTTTTGCTTTTCATTTTTTGCAGAATTATAATTTCTATTCACCTGACTAAAAGCAACTTGTGTGAATACTATACTCCCAATAAACCAATAAAGACAAAGGTTCAGAATATCTTTCATCCGGAAGGCTTGTGGCATACGCTCAAAATTTATAACGCAAATTAAGAACTGATTGTTAAATAACAATAAGTCTTTGGAAAAGAAGAAAAATTTAGACTGAATTAGCGGTTATAGACCAGAAAGTATGCTAAAAAGATTGGTCATAAAGAAGGATTTTGTGTCTTTTTTAAAAAATCATGATGCCATGATAGTAATAATGACTCACAATAGAAACCATAGCTTTCATATTTTCTGAATTACAACCTCCATTTTTTGTATAATTTATTTCTTCCACTTCAGTCGCAAACTATTACTTACTACACTCACACTGCTCAACGCCATAGCTGCACCTGCAATCATTGGGTTCAATAAAAAACCATTTACAGGATATAAAATACCGGCAGCAATAGGAATACCGATAAGGTTGTAAATAAATGCCCAGAATAAGTTTTGCTTAATGGTCGTTACGGTCTGTTTTGACAATTTAATAGCTTGCGGAATCTTGGTTAAATCTGAAGAGATGATGGTCATCTTCGCTACATCCATAGCTATGTCTGAGCCTTTGCCCATGGCAATACTTACATCTGCAGTTGCCAGTGCGGTACTGTCGTTGATGCCGTCTCCAACCATGGCAACGATATTACCTCGCTGTTGTAGTTCTTTTACAAAATCTGCTTTGTGCTGTGGCAATACTTCTGCTTTATAATGTTTGATACCTGTTTGTTCGGCAATGGCTTTTGCGGTTGCTTCGTTATCACCTGTAAGCATGTATAAATCAATGCCCATATCCTGCAATTCTTTGATTGCCTGAACTGATGTTTCTTTGATTTTATCAGAAATAGCCAGAACGGCAAGTACTTGTTTACTGTCGCTAAACCAAATCACGGTTTTAGTTTGATTGCTCCATTCATCAGCTTGTTGCTGTAATTCCTTTGACATGCTGATATTGTTTTCAAACAACAGTTTCTTGTTCCCTACAAAATAGGTTTCATCGTTATGATTTGCTTTTGCACCTTGTCCGGTAATGCTATTAAATTGGGTTAAGCTTGTGTTTGCTGCCCCGTCAAGATGTTTTACTATCGCTTCTGCCAATGGGTGTTCTGATTGTTTTTCGATACTGAAAAGAATGTCTTTTGCGCTGTCATCATTTTGCAACCATTTGATACCTATTACCTCCGGTCTGCCTTCGGTGATGGTGCCGGTTTTGTCCAAAATTATGGCATCAACCTTTTTCGCCAATTCCAAACTTTCAGCATCTTTTATCAAAATACCTTTTTCTGCACCTTTACCTACACCCACCATGATAGCTGTTGGCGTAGCTAACCCCAATGCGCATGGACAAGCAATTACTAATACAGTAATAGCAGCCAACAATCCTTGTACCACGCCACTTTCGCCTCCGAGTATTATCCATAATATAAAAGTAAGAATAGCGATACCCATCACTACCGGAACAAAAATGCCTGCAATCTTGTCCACCAATTTTTGCACAGGTGCTTTACTGCCTTGTGCATCCTGCACCATTTTGATAATGTGTGCAAGCATAGTTTCCTTACCTACTTTTATTGCCTTAAATTGGAAACTTCCCTTTTGATTAATTGTTCCTGCAAATACTTTTTCGTTCTCCATTTTTAATACAGGAATTGGTTCTCCACTCAGCATACTTTCATCTACATAGGAAGTACCTGAAATCACCATTCCGTCCACAGCAATTTTTTCTCCTGGTTTAACCAAAATCACATCACCCACACTTACTTCTTCAATAGCTATTTCTTTTTCGACTCCATTAGATTGAATGACTATAACCGTTTTCGGCTGCAAGCCCATTAATTTTTTAATGGCGGTAGAAGTATTTCCTTTAGCTTTTTCTTCTAATAATTTACCTAACAGAATAAAGGCAATAATAACCGCTGCTGCTTCAAAGTAAACATGAGCGTGCAAACCTCTTTGATGCCAAAACTTAGGAAATAACATATTGAACACGCTGAATGTGTAGGCGATGCCTGTACTCAACGCTACCAAAGTGTCCATATTAGCAGAGCGATGCTTGGCTTGTTTCCATGCATTGATGAAAAAATCACGACCTAACCATAGTACAACTGGAGTGGCAAAAGCAAACATAATTTCATTGCCATAAGGCATATTCATGAAAAACATACCAACGACAACAACAGGAAGTGATAAAATAACTGCCCAAATTGTTTTACTCTTCAACGTTTTAAATTTCTTTTCGTGAATAGCTTCCAGTGTTTCTTGTTGTGAAGATTCCTCTTCTACCAACAAATCATAACCGATAGATTGTACTGCTTTTTGTAATTGGTTGGCATCAGTCATGTTGGGTAAATATTCTACCACCAAATTACCGGTAGCAAAATTGACTTCTGCCTTTATCACGCCTTCTTGTGATTGAACCATGGTTTGTACACTATTGGCGCAGGAGGCACAAGTCATTCCTAATACCGGAAAACTCTGCGTGATTGTATTTTGATTTTTTGTTGCCATTTTTTTTTGCTTTGTTGCTTTTTAGTGCAGTCTTTGCATTTAATGAAGTAACTGATGTTACGCAATATTAAGTAGTATTTTTAAGACTTGGTGTTAATAAATGCTGTAATTCTTCCTTTGCTTTTCGTAGTGCTACTATGTTCAAATAATTTTTCAGTGCAAAATGACTTTTGTTTTTTCTTACTTTCAGTAATTCAAACCGATTAAACGCTGTCAGCGAAGCAATGAAATGACTTTTTTGTGTTGTTATTGTGCGTGTAGGTGATTTGGCAAACGAAGCATTGCTCTTGATGGATTTGTGATACTCTTCTACTTTCCATCGTTTGTGATAGATTGCAGTGATTTGCTCGTATGACAAATTTAAGTCGTTAGAAGCCAGATAGAGCGCAGCAGTATCATTCTCGTTTGTGAAAATTTGGCATGCAATGAGAATTGGGAAATCCAACTGCTCAACCCACACCACCGCAGTGCGCCCTTCCGGCTTCAGGGACTTAATACTTGTGTAACGACCGTTTTGCTTATCATCCAGTGTCAAGGCAACTTTCCGATTTGACTTGAGAGCAAAAATAAATTTCCCGTTGTGTTTTTGAGCAATGAATTTCATGTTCTCGCTGTTGCCGAACCAACTATCTGAAAGTACATATTCAAAATCTAAATTCCAAAAAGCATGGTTCACCATTTTTCGAAACAGTTCATTTTTTCCAATGCGGCTTTTTCTCACCTGCTTGCCTTTTGCATTCACTGTTTTAATTGGCTTGGTAATAAATTCTACTCCCGCTGGAACACTCATCTCATTGCTGTGATACAATGCAGTGAGCATAGCAACTCCTTTTACATTTCTTCTACTGGCGTGATCAAAATGCCAGCAGATTAATTCGTTTTCATCCGTGTATGGTTTGCCTTCTATGGTTTCATCTATGATTAGAACGGCATCCTTGCTCCTGATTTCATAGCAAAGTGGTTTGGCGCGCTTCCATAAATATTCTTCATTCAAATTTCCACTCGATAAAAGTCGTGTGAATCTATCATGGCTGAGGCTGCCTTCCATCAGTAAAGATATTCCCGTGCAGGTTACTTGTCCCTGATATATCATCAGAGATTGTTGGTATAGGTCGGCTATGTTTTCAACATTCATACAGCTAAATTAATGATATCCTTGCGTAACATCAGTTATTAAA
>JAIXKT010000027.1 GCA_026932145.1 Bacteroidia bacterium | reverse complement strand
TAAAAACATCTTGATATGAAACTATGGCAACAGGCAGAACCGTAAGCGCAAGTTTCTTGACAGACTTAGACAAACAAGTTGTTGAACTTTGCGAAAAATAGCGGAAACAATATGCAACGCTATAAAAAACAAGAACTTACAAAAGGATTTCAAAAAACAATACGGCAAAATTTCCTATACTCGTAATGGCGGTTTTGGTTTAGGCGGCGGCAAATTGCAACGTGATGCCATTTGTGTAAGAGGCAGGCAAGGGAAAGCCCCGTTTTCCAATCGTAACTTGCGTTGGCATCCGCTTGTAGTAGCACATGAACCAGTATCGTTTGCCAAAGAAATTGAAAAAATAGAAATTGAAGGCGCAGACGAAAGCCAAGTTTTAGTTTTCTGCATCAAGGAAAATGGTAAATTAAAACCATACCCTGCCGACAAAGTTCACGAACTACCCGAAAGGTATGTTGCTTTACCTAAACATTGGCAACCTCACGTTGGAATACTTAAAAATTGGAATGATACGCTTTGGACGCAAAGCTCATGCGTAATTCCTGCCTTAGAGTGTTGCGATTGGCAAGATAGCGTAGAAAGCTATGCAGTCTTAGGCATTGCGGTAGCAGTAGATTTTTATAGCGTTGATTTTCAAGCAATTTACAAGCAGATTACATCTATTTTGCACAGCCAAACTATTCAAAAGAGTATTAGTTTGCCCACTAAATTCTTCCCTGTCTTCCCTACCCAAAAAGCAGAGTTTGTAAATTGCCCTGTTTGCCTTTGTCCTATTTCTTCACAGCCTGCCAATTTTGCGGAAAGAGAAAGACATACTACTTGGCAACCCGAATGGCGACCTTCTAAAAAAGGCGAGGGCGAAGATGCAAGCGTACAGGTAATGCACGTTAATCCTCTCATTGACAAAGAAACAAGGCACAATGCTAAAAATGTTCGTTATGGGCATCGTTGGTGTAATGTCGCCATGACAGACCACTCGCTTGACGAAACGCTTGACTTTATGGAATTTATCGTTAAAGCTCACAACCGAATATAAGCCAATGGATTTATTTGTGTCGGCTGAAATTAATAAGCCGAAAAAACATATTTACAAGCAAAATCTTTCGCCTATCAACAACCTAAAAGTTATTTTTAGGGAGATACGAGATTATTTCGCAGGAAACGTAACAGGCATAACCAGAGATGAAAAAATCGCTCAAAATATTATGCGTTTACTTTTTTGTAAAATATATGATGAAAAATATACAGAAAACGAGCAGTTAGTCAATTTTGCAAATAGACCTAACGAAAATATACAAGAATTTCAAAAACGGATTTTCATACTGTTTGAAAATGTAAAAAACCAATATTCAGATATTTTTGAAAGTGAAGAAGAATTAGAAATTCAAGCAAGTGACTTATCTTTTATTGTGTCTAAGATGGAAGAGCATTCTATTTTAAACGCAGACAGAGATATTATTGCCGATGCTTTTGAAGAATTGATAGGTACTTCGTTTCGTGGTGGTGAAGGGCAATTTTTTACGCCTCGAAATATTGTGCAAATGATGATTGATGTTTTGCAACCAACATCTGGCGAAAGAATTATTGACCCCGCTTGCGGTTCGGGCGGATTTATTGCCCATATCTTGCAGCATTTAATTAAAAACAAAGCATCTAATTATTATATTTCAGGCATTGACAAAGATTTATTTTTATCCAAACTAGCCAAAATCTATTTGACTATTTTGGGCGAAAGCGAGTATCATATTTTTTGTGAAAATAGCCTTGAAGTCACTGCTTTGTGGAAGCCTGAAACACAACATCATATTCAATTGGGTACATTTGATTTGATTTTAGCAAATCCGCCTTTTGGGGCGAAAATTCCCGTAATTGGCGAAAATTTGTTGAAACAATACGAACTAGGGTATTTTTGGCAAGAGAGTACTATTCAAAACGGGACAGACCAAAACAACAGCAAATATCTGATAACTAAAGATTTAAGAGATAAGCAACCGCCGCAAATTTTGTTTGTTGAGCGTATCATACAACTTTTGAAAACCGGCGGAAGGGCAGGCATCGTTTTGCCCGAAGGTATTTTTGGTAATCCGTCAGACCGTTATGTTTGGGAATATGTAAAAAAATATTGCTCTATTTTAGGTATTGTTTCTCTTTCCCAAGAAACTTTCCAACCCAGCACGCACACCAAAACAAGCGTAGTATTTTTGGAGAAAAAACCAAATAACCGCAGCCAAGTTTTTATGGCAATCGCCAAAAATATAGGACACGACAAAAACGGAAAACCAACTTTTAAGTTTAATAAAGACGGTTCGTATATTTTTGATAAACAAGGCAATAAAATTCTTGATGACGAAACTCCCGAAATTGCTCAAAACTTTACAAAGTTTTTGAATGGAACTCTAGAAGAAAGCGTTTTAGGTTTTGCAGTGTCTACGGCAGAAACTGAAAATCATATTTATATTCCCGAAACCTACAAACCCGAAGTAAAGCAAACTCTTTTGCAAATCAAAAAAAGCGGTTTGTATGATTTGACAAGAGTGGGAGATTTGGCAGAAAAAGGCGTTTTACAAATCAAAAGAGGCAATGAAATAGGCTCAAAGTATTACGGAACAGGCGATATCCCTTTTGTAAGAACTACCGATATTGTAAATTGGGAAATTAAGGCAAATCCTATAAAATCGGTTGCAGAAGAAATTTATTGGCAGTACAAAGAACAACAAGACGTAAGAGAAAACGATATTTTATTTGTCAATGACGGCACATTTTTGATTGGCAGAAGCGCAATTTTAACCGAAAATGATAAGAAATGTATTATTCAAAGCCATTTGCGTAAAATTAGAGTTTTGCAAACAGACGGATTATATCCGTTTTATTTGTTCTATTTGCTCAACTCAAACATAGTACGGGAACAAGTAGAAATGCTTACTTTCGTACAAGCGACTCTCTCTACGTTGGGTAATAGAATTATGGATTTGCAGTTGCCTATACACAAAGACAAAAACGAAGTAGAGATAATTGGCAAAGAAGTGCGAGCCATAGTTATACTGAAAAAACAACTTAAAGAAAGAACTAACAAGTTGACAGACGACAGCTTGTAAAAAGG
>JAIXKT010000026.1:30405-34079 GCA_026932145.1 Bacteroidia bacterium | reverse complement strand
GGCGAGCGGTGCGAGCCGCAGCCGGCGCAAAGCCCAGGCGTATCTTAGACAAAATCAGGTCAAGCGCTGCGTTGAGCGACATTTGTTTTGGATGGGAGTGTTTGCGCAGCAAAACACGAAGAACAAAACTACGCCGCAGGCGTAATGTCGCTCAACGGTTCTCGGCTTGGTGCAGTGCGGGATTTTTACCACAAACTTTGATACGAAGCAGAAACTTCAAATATACCACAAATGTTGATACGAAGAATGTCGCCCCGCATTGCACCAAACCGATGTTGGCAGCTGGCATACTTTGGGTTGTCCGTATGTTGGTCAATTACTTTCATAGTAATTTTTTACGTTTCAACTTATTTGGTATTCAGTTTTTCCGCAAATGCAATAATATGTCCGTCAGGGTCTGCAAAATAGCAAACTTTGTCGCCCCAATCTCTATCTTCAATGGGACTGATAAGTTTTGCTCCAATTTTAGTTGCATTGTCAAACTCCTGTTCTATGTTGTCAACGTAAAAATAAAGTTCGCATCTCGGTATTCCGTTTCCTTCGTCAGGGTGTGGCGTTTTCTCTGCAAGGATTTTTGCAATTCCTTTGTTTGGCATTAACCCTAATTTGCAGTTTTCGGCAAGATTAAATTCGGTCATTCCCGGAACGTTTAAATCGGGATTTTGACGGAATAATTTTGTGTAAAAGTCCGCACTTGCTTGTTGGTCGTTTACATAAAGTATGGTTTCTATAAGTTGGATATGTTTCATTTTAAAAATTGAGGTTGAATCATTTGCTTGTAAACTGTCTGATTGCACCAGACTGGTTTTATTGTCCAAACTATTATTGCAAGAGAAAATAACGATAGCTAATGCAAAAAATAGAAAACAATTTATCAGTCTGTATAATTTGTTCGTCTTAGCTGTCATTTCCCTTTTTGCTAAATATTTATTCGTTATTGCTGTCGTCATAGTCCGTTACATTTATTACTTATTTATGATAAATTTCTCGTTGGCAAAAGTTCCGTTATGCTCTATCCGTATAATATAAACTCCGTTTACAAATTCTGTTGTATTGATTATGGTTTGTTCGTTTTCGGTATTGACAATTTTGTAAACAGTTTTTCCGCTAATGTCCGTAATCTGTATTGTTGAACCTTTTGGAATATTGTCAATGTTTATTTCATTTTTAGTCGGGTTGGGAAAAATAGAGTAGTTGTTTTCTATTATTTCCGTTGCTACACTTGATAAGGTTTGGCTAAAAGGAATGGTATCGCAGCCGCAACCTACCATACGAACCTGAATTTCTGAAACGGAAGGCAATGTAGTAATATTGGTATTCAATATAAATGTTTGTAGCTCGCCATTTGTATTCGGGTCGTCCCAATGCAGACAATAACAATTCGTAGCTGCAAGAGTGTCAAAAGGAGCAACGGCTCTGACAACTATCATTTCAGAGTACAAGCAACCTGTTAAATCATAAGCACAACTATAACAAGTATTTCGGGTAGTAATTAACAAATCGCCTGCTGTATCTATGTTTATTGATTCAACCGTTAAATCATTGCAGTCGGGATAGGCTTGCCCCAAAGCATTGCCCGATATGAATACCGCTATTAAAAAAGGAAGTATATTTTTCATACAATAAAAATTAAAATCTCCTGATGATATATTTTTGTGTGGTTCATTTTTTTATTCTTTCTCGTCCCAAAATTCAAAGTTTTCAATTTCTGAAAATTTTGCGTTTATATATTTGAACTTGCTTTTATACCTGTGTTTTAATCCTGTTTTTTCATTATCTCCTCCGTAAAGGGAATCGTCATTTTCTGCGGCATAAAATTCATAATTAAACTCTTTTACAGTACTGTCGTAGTCAAAAACTTTTAAATCATAATATCTTCCGTCATATTTCGCAATCAGTTCTGTATTTATTGAATTTTTGTCAAGCTGTATCGTAAGAGCCAATAAAACTTTGCAAGTATTGCAAACTTGTACACCTCCAATTACAAAATATTTTTGAGTCAGACTGTCGAGCAGATATATTTGCCCATACGTTGAAGTTGCCAATGCTTCTGATGCCTCTCCGCTAAAAAGCTCTGCTTTGACAGTTCCATTTGAAAGTCTGTAATGAATAATCGTTTTACTTGTCCGATATGAGCCTCCTGTTTTCTCATCAATTGAAAAGAAATAAATTCTGTTGTCATCGGATTTTGAAAGCATCAGTTCTTCTTCCGTAAAAAGAGTTTCAATTTGATAGTTTAAAATTCGTTTGTCGTTCAATACTTTTAACAAATGGATTGTGATTTCGTTACTTAGTGAATCTATGAGTTCAAAGTTGTTTTCAGTGTCAGAAAACGGAGATAGCGTTTGATAGTATTTAAGCAGAGCATTAATTTGTTCAGTTTGTTTAATAAAGTCGTCTTTCTTTTTAGATTTATTTTTATTGCTGACTTGTCCGTATGTCTGAATACTTAGAAAGAATAAAATCAATATTATTAATGGCTTCTTCATTGTTGATTGGAATTATTAAATGATTTTCTTTCCGTGCATTCTTAGCAGCCAGCCTAAATGTCCGCAATGTACCCCTTCGTGTCTGATACAATGATTGATGATTATTCGTTTAGAATCGCCAATACTGAATTGTAGCCCGACATTATTTTTATTATCCAGTTCTTTATCAGGTAAATTGTTTAATAGTTCTAAACTCTGTTTATGAATTTCATCAAAGGTTTCAAGGGATTCGCTGTATGCAGGGAATTTGGAAGCGTCAGGATAATCAGAACCTATTTGAAAATTTTGTAGCCATTCCTTTTTTATTCCCTTGCCTCCAACGCCATTTAAAATCAAAAAGTTTTCTGCCCAAGCAAGGTGGCATACTAAATGTATATTATTAGTTGTAAAGTTATCTATTGAAAATTGTTTTTCAACATCAACGTCTTTTGTATGATGCAGGTAGAATTGAGTTAATTGTCTTGCGTTATTGAGCGTGTTAGCAAGGGTTTTGGATTCAATGTTTGCTGTCATTTCTATTTAGTTTCCTGTTTGTATAGACGAATTATTTATGAAATAAGTTGGACGATAGATAAATTTATTTTGTTCCATTGCTATGCTAATTGTTGACCATTGCTTTAAAATCAGTGTTTTTATTTCTTAAATCCAACCCTCCTTCATATACGGATTTTAAATTTACAAGGTAAAATGACCAACCCGAATCACACCCCAGACGAATATTCTGCTTTGAATTGTCGTCTGTCGGGATATTGCTTTGTGTAAGCTCAACGATTACGAAGCCGTCTTTTTCACTCAGCTTTACTTCAACAATACATTCTCCTGCAAATAAGAACTGAATAAAGTCTTTTTCATTGGTATGAATGATTTTTCCCGTTTCCGTAAAGTCTTGGGCATACCAACTCCATTCGTAAGTCTGTCCGCTTTTGATGTTTTCGGTAGCAGAAACAGTTTTATTATCTGTGTCAAAATACACAGCTTTGCTTAAAAACCATTTTTCTATTTCTACTGCCTTTGTCCAAGCATTGTAGATGTCTGAAATTGTAGATTTAACTGCAATTCTTTTTGTAAATGTTGTCCAATTAAAATGTTCCATATTTGTCGGTTTGTATTCTGCGGTCGGTTTTCAATGCTTGCTGCCAACGCAGCGCTTGACGAAGTTCCGAGAAAAAAAAGAGAAGACCAAAA